>JASMAO010000027.1 GCA_030754315.1 SAR202 cluster bacterium | reverse complement strand
CTGCATACCAATGGATGCTGATGCCAAGATCTTGAACCAAATCCCAGAGTGGGTCCAGGCTTGGGTCGTTGACCTCCATATTAAAGTCAACGTGGAAAAAGCCTCCGGTCGAGAAGTACAAGGAACGGAATCCTAGCTCTTCGACTTCCCGTTTTAACCTGTCTAACTGATCCGGTCGACCTCCAATCCATTCATCTACCTGTGCTGCTGCGACGAACCGGTCAGGGTAACGCCGTACGCATTCACCCAGGAAGTTATCGAGCTTGCCGTATATCCTGTCGTGTTGGAGCACTGCTCTATCAACGCCAACATAGTCCATCTGGGCAACTATGTACTCGGCAGAAGAGGAGAGGTCGGGTAGTGTAGGGGGCATCCACTGGGTGTAGTATTCTTCTCCGTTTTTGGTGTATTCGATCTTGCCAAATTTACCGATTCTAAAATCAACGTCAGGTTGCCATGATATGCCGTCTTTTTCTCCGGCGAGAATGTGCTCATTAATACGGACGTTGTCGCGTTTCCGGGTCACACCCTGTCCATGAAACCGGACGTGGTACTGATGCTCGGCTAGTCGCGCCTGCTTTATCTCACCTGGTTCGCCAAGTGGTGGGAAACAGTGACAGTGGTTATCGAAAACGACGGGCATGATTCAGGCCTCCTATAAACGGTCGTATGTCACTTAGTTATTTATCAAAAAGTATGCTTCTAGTACAAGAAAGAAAGCCTGATTGGGATCATCATCCTTGTAACCATATGCTGTTTTTTTATGTTGGAACTTGAATATTTCCTTTAGACAATCTCTCTCAGTGAGGCTAAATTTCAGAACTCCTCGTAGTCAATATGTCTTACCTATAAAAGCTGAGTCAAAAGGGAAGGCAAGAAATGGGTGAGGGTTTGAAGGAGTCAGGTCGACGTGAGTGGTGGGCTCCAATTTGCGTGAGTGGTGCTGTTTGCACTGAATCGTAGCGCCTGAGGCAAATTTTACTGTCAGCATAACTTCATCTCCTCGGAACTCGCGAGCCACCACCGTACAGGTGGTTTTCGAGCTTGGACTTAAATCAAAATCGTGGGCACGCACCAATAACATGACCCTTTTGTTGTTCGTAGGAGATTTGGAGGATATTGTGTAGGGAAGCTCTCCGATCTCAGTAATTGCCTTGTCGCCTTGGATTTCAGCTGATACGAAGGTGGCGGCGCCGGACATAATGGCGACGAAAGGCGTCTCGGGGGAGTGATATAGGCTGTCCGGTGGATCGATTTGATCCACAGTTCCTTCGCGTATCACGGCTACACGATCTGCCATGCCGAAGGAATCTTCTCGGTCGTGAGTAACAAATATGGTTGTTGTGCGGTTCTCACGTACTATATTTCCCACTTCTCTACGAACATCTAGCCTCAGACTAGCATCGAGGTTGCTGAATGGTTCGTCCAGTAGAATAACCACTGGATTGGGTGCCAGCGTACGGGCCAGAGCAACTCTCTGCTGCTGACCACCAGAGAGTTCGTGAGGATATCGATTCTCTAAGCCAGTGAGTTTGGTAAGACTAAGCACATGTGAGAGTCGACGTTTTTGTTCTTTGAAGGCAAGCTTTTTGATACCGAACTCAATGTTTTTCGAGATTGTTAAGTGTGGGAATAATGCATAGTTTTGGAACACCATGCCTACCTGCCTAAGTTCTGGAGGCTTATGAACGGATTGTGAAGAAGCTAATTCCCCTTGGATTCGAATTTCTCCTGAATTCAGTGACTCGAATCCGGCCACTGTACGAAGCATGGTGGTTTTCCCGGCCCCACTCGGGCCTAACACGGACAGAATCTCTCCTGATTCCACCGTAAGTGTAAGGTTGTCCAAGACACTTACATTGCCGAATCTCTTAGAGACTTTGTGACATTCGATAGTAGGGATTGTCACAACGGATTCCCGCTCCTTCGTGAGATCAGGAATGCCATCGGTACGGATGATAGCAACACCAACATTAAAGCTGGTGCTGCGGCTCGCGCAAAGAAAGCCTCAGATGAGGCCGACCACACGGAAGTCGCCAGCGTGTTGAATTCGAGTGGCCCTAATATTAGTGTTGCGGGTAATTCTTTCATGGCTACCAGAAAAACGAGAGCTCCTGCTGAAAGGATGCCCGGTCTCATTAGGGGAAGGGTGACTGATCGCATAGTTTCAAGAGCGGATCTTCCCAAGCCTCGAGACGCATCCTCCAGTTTAGGGTCGATCTGTAGCAAAGATGACGCAATCGACCCTAGGGCGATTGGGAAGAAGAGCACAATGTATGCGATGAGCAGAATCCATACCGTTTGGTATATCGGGTGTGCGATGGCTGCACCGAAGTATACCAGAGACAGAGCTACCACGATGCCAGGTAATGCATATACAGCAAAACCCAGGGTTTTCACGGTGCGACTTATAAACCCAGGGTACCGTACCAATAGAGCCGCAACAGGCATCGAACACGTAACTGTCGTCATAGCGGCCAGTATCGAGACAAAAATGGAGTTTCGAGAGGCCGTCCAAAGGATGAGAAGAGGTTCACCTACTGATACTCCTCGTATGAGCCAGTAACTGAGTACTCCCAATGGTAACACCAGTGCAAAAGTGACTATTGCGGTGCAAAATGCGAAAGCAGGCCATCTCCAGTGGCCCATTCGAACAAGTACAGGGGGCCGTTGAGTATCTCCACTAACGTTGTGATGTCGTATGCGACTGTTTGAATACGTTTCTATCAACAGAGCGATTGTCGCAACTGTTACCAAGACTAACGACAGCAAAGCCACAATCGATCTATCCAGCGTTGTTTGGTACTGTTGGTAGATCGCCCAGGTGAATGATTCGTAACGCAAGAGTGATACAGCTCCAAAATCGCTCAATGTATATAGCGCTACCAGCAGGCTTCCTGAACTAATAGCTGGTTGTAACTGAGGGATTACTATTTTGAAGAATGAGACGATGCTTCCATTGCCGAGGCTTCGTGCCGTCTCCTCATGCGAGGGGTCAATGTTTTGAAGGGCAGCGCGTACGGTTAGTAAAACGTAGGGATAACTGAGCAGTGAGAGAGTGATCGTTGCACCGACCAACCCATGGATGTCAGGGAGATGTTCTATGCCAAATGGCTTTGCTAGTACGCTTTGGAGTAATCCCTTTGGTCCAAGCGCGGATACAACTATGAATCCTCCGACGTATGTGGGTATTACGAGCGGCAGTGCTGTCGTAACGGTCCAGAAGCCTCGTAGGGGTATGTCGGATCTAATGGTCAACCATGCGATCGGCACCGCAATGAGCGCTGAGAGCGTACTTACGGTGGCGACTAGAATGACGGAACGGCCGAGTATTAAAACCGTTCTTGAGCGAAACAGAAGCGACCACGCTTCCTCGCTTGCCGAGGATCCTCTGATGACCAGGTATACGAGTGGTAGAGTCAGCGCAATTCCGATGAGAAGGGCTGGGATCCAAATTACAAGAGGCGGTTTGCCAATCCTGGAGCCCGGCCATAGATGTCGGAGCGTGTGTGGAGCAACCCCAGTAACAAGCTCTCGGTGGTAATTAGTATTCACATCCAGTTACCTACAACTGACCATACCCATGTTGTGCAGGAAGCCATTGAGTGCTCGGTTCAAATTGTCGCTAGGGGATTATGCCTATGTTGCGGAGGAGTCGTTGAGTACCCTCGATGTCGGAAAGGGACGCCATGTCTATGGTTGGCTTTGTCAACTCCGATAAGGATGGTAGTAATCGGTGAGTTGTCACTCCGTCGATCAGCGGGTACTCGAACGTCTGGCTTGCGAAATATTGCTGAGCGACATTTGAAAGCAAGAACTGAATGAACTTCTCTGCGTTTTGACGATTGCCGGTTGTTTTTAGAATTCCAACACCTGAGACAAGGATAACGCTGCCAGGTCCATCACCGTTCATAAAGAAATTTCGTGCCCCGAAGCTCTCACCGTCCTCTTTCATGAACCGATGTAGGTAGTAGTGATTGACGAATCCAACATCGATTTCTCCGGATGCTGCAGCCGCTACAATCGGTGTATTTTTCGGATAAATTTTGGGCCGGTTAGCCTGAATCGAAGATAACCAGGCTGAAGTATCTTCTTCACCCCATAGCATCCGCATTGTCGTGATCATAGCCTGGAAAGAGGCATTGGATGGAGCCCATCCTATTCGGCCTTTCCATTTAGGGTCGATGAAATCTTTCAGCGTGTTTGGTATGTCCTCTTCACTAACATTCTGTTTGTTGTATACAACAACGCGTGCCCGACCTGATACCCCTACCCATTGCCCTTCTGGGGATCTCGCCCAGTCGGGGGTGAGATTGGTAAGAAAGCCGCTGAGAGGTTTAAGCATAGGCGTGACGGCTGCGAGCCCACTGGGGTCCTGGGCAAAGAAAACATCGGCTGGAGAGTTGGATCCTTCTTCAAGTATGGTGGTCGCGATTTCACCAGTGGAACCGTATTTGACTGAGACGTCGATTCCCGTCATCGTCTGGAAGGTATCGATGAGTGGACCAATGAGTGATTCACTACGGCCGGAATAGACAATCAATGATCCTGGATCAGCTGATATCGCTGCCCCTTTGTTGGTCTTTGGAGTGGGATCGGGCTCAGGCGCACCGGAGCAGGCCGCAGAGAACACAATCATCAAAGAAAGGGACATCACTAAAGCTAATGGACGAGTTGTCTTAAAATAGGTATGCATAACTTATCAGGGTGAATTATTTAAATGCGCATTGGCCCAATATGTGTTCACAATTACCTCATAAATAAGTATATGCTTATCAAAGAACTATAGCAATAGAATAAATTAACATAATGCAGGCGATGCGCGATACAAATGGCATACAAACTATCGAGGTAAGTGAATGCTGAAAAGAGGTTTTCGTACGTGATGTAGGGCGCGAATTGGGTTCTACCCAGGTTCTTTCACAGAGAAGTATGCGGAGTCAAATTAAGCGAGTGAGGTTTGTTATTCCATACTGGGGCACCGTGTCTGTGCTTTCGTTTTCCATGCAATTCGCTTTGATTACCACGTCTTTTGATTCAACTAGGGCTTCATATGCTCCGACCTCATTCGTGATCGGATCACGGAAATCTATGCGGACTTTGGCATCAGAGGGATTTTCTGAGATTAAAACGCTAGATTTGAGCATTTTTGTCCAATTCCATCCCTCAGACATGAAGGCGTCCCGCTCGGCGGTTTTTTCATAAGCTGTGCCAAGACCGGTCCAGCCTCGGTAGTGTGCACGAAGAGTGGATGCTTCACTTTGGTGGTGTACTAGAGTATCCAGGTTATCGATGCCGATGCGTGCCCAGTAACGACCCTCTGGCATATCAATCAAGTTCGGGGCTAATCGGTGCCCGCCCGTGTGACTTATGCGCCAAGCCCGGAGACTTCCGTTTAGGGCCTTCGTGTAATCATTTCGGAGTGCCTTGAAGACTGGGAATCCGAAGGTGGCACAACAGACATCATGAGTACCATGGGTGCATACGAATATATCCCGGACATTTCCTGGTTCAACCCGAAACTGCTCGAAGTCTCGCAGATCATTGGGTGACTCGAGTAGGGCTTTTGTAAGTGCGCCAATCTGGTTCTTCGGCGCAACGAATTCGTCCTTATCGTACATGGCGAATTGTTTTGTCGGCCTAGAGTAAAACATCACCCTGTAGTGACCGTCTACGGAGTATTCAGGGTCACGTTCTATGGCTTGCAGTTTGATGATAATACCATTGTTCTCAGATTCTTCAAGTGCGTCGGATATTCCGGCTGGAAAGTGCTTAGATGAAATAATGTCAGCGGTCCAGGGTTTATCTACTTCAACTATGAGACAATGGTCCCAGCTTGGCGCTGATCCGATCGGATCCTCGCCATGGATCTTGGATAATCGAGAGCATAGTCGATCGTATACTCTTGATTCTCGTTCGGTAATCACAATTTGTCTCCCGTAATCCAGATTTAAAGATGAGGCTTCATTGCTCCGGTTTCAATCGGAATCTCAATGAGAGTTGGTCCGTTAAATGAAACAGCTGAACGGAGGGACGATTCCAGGCTCTCGGCGTTTTCAGCGCGCATTCCTCGAACCCCGTATGCCTCGGCGAGTTTCACGAAGTTTGGGTTGTGGAGCTTTGACCCGATCGTGCGTCCGTCGTATTTGTCTAGCTGGTCTCTAAGGACATTGCCGTAGGCGTTATCGTTAAATACGAGAGCGATCGCGTTGATTCCATATTTCACTGCCGTGGCCATTTCTTGCGAGTTGTAAAGGAATCCCCCGTCACCTGATATTGCAACTACCGGACTATCGGGCATGGCAACTTTTGCCCCCAAAGCTGTAGGGTAAGTGTATCCTAGAGATTGGAAGTACCCTGAAGTAATAAACTTTCTTGGCTCATAGACGGGAAGCGAATGCTCGGAAGCATAGCCTACTTGTGTTATTCCCTGGACGGTAATAGCGTCGTCTGGCAGGGCTGCACGGATTGCGTCCACGAAGTCGACTTGAGGTTGAAGTTTGACAGCTTTTTCCCGTCGGGCTTTAGCGATCGACTCTAGTCTATTTTTCAGACCCGGCCGTTCTCGCTTCAATCCCGTGAGTTGTTGGGCTAGAGCATGCAACGCCAGCTTTGCGTCCCCAAGTATTGGATGGGTATTTTCTGGGCTATGCTGTATTTCTGCTTCGTCAACATCAATACGCACGATTTTGGTGTCCCTGTGGAGTTTTGCCATCTGTCCTCCCAGAGACTCAGATTCAGAACCGCTAGACAGTTCTACTCGTTGCAACCGAGTACCGACTGCAAGAATTACATCGGCCTCATCTACCAGGCTTATTGATACGTCTGAACGGTACATTGGAACTCCCACTGCCAAGGGATGCCTGTCGGAAATTGCGCCTTTACTTTGCTTTGTGGTGAAAACTGGTGCATTCAGAATTTCAGCGAGGTTGGTGAGTTCAGTGGATGCCTCCGAAGTTATGACGCCTCCTCCCGCCCAAATTACTGGACGGACGGCGTTTCTGAGAATGGTGGCACCCTGATCGAGACTTCGGTCAATAGGAGGTAGTCGTTGATGCTGTGCTGATTCTCTTAGCTCAACATCTTCGATTTCTCCCAGGGTGTCCCAAGGGATTTCTATTTCTACTGGACGAGGCCTACCGACCTGTGATTGATGGACGGCTTCGTTGACCATTGCTGGGATGTCACGGGTCCGAAGAACAGGGCCGCTTGTCCACTTGGTCACTGGACGTATAGTGCTTATCTGGTCGTTTATCTCGTGAAGTTCACCACGGTCTTTCCCGATTTGATTCTTGGGCAACTGTCCGGCAAACACCATGATCGGAGTCGATGCCGAGTAAGCCGTGCCAATTGCTGCTGAGATGTTTTGTAGGCCGGGTCCCGGTACTACTAGTGCTGTACCGGTCTTGCCGCTAGCTCGAGAATAGCCATAAGCCATATATCCAGCTGCTTGCTCGTGGCGAACGGTAATGAAGCGGATATCAGGTTCGTTGTAGATCGCGTCCATCGCCTCGTACATTTGGATTCCCGGCATACCGAAAATGACCCGGATACCTTCGCGATGCATCTGTTTTATCAATGCTTGGCCGCCGGTCAATTTGGTCATTGATTTTTCCTCCTGCAAGATTCAGAGGTAGGCTGTATATACCTACCACTGAGCTAGAACGGGGTGTATGGATTATGTCCCGAGGCTAGCTTACAACAACCTAATATATTACGCTACGCATCCCAATCGAAACCGTATTGGGGAAGCTCCAACGTGATTTTGAGGAAAGCTGGTTTTACAGTTCTAGGAGTGTGTTGCGAAGGAAACAACGGCGGATGGATGGGAATCCACGTTTTTTAAACGCGTGCCTATGTTAACGCCAATTCTTTGATGCGTGCTACAACTTCGTTGATAGGCGTTGGTTCAACGTCGTTTCGGGAACGTAACTTTATCTCTACAATACCTTGCTTGATATTGCGTGTGCTCACCACTATCCGGATTGGGAGGCCTATGAGATCTGCGTCTTTGAATTTTACCCCGGCAGATTCAGGCCTATCATCGTAGAGTACGTCTACTCCATTCTGCGTAAGTGTTTCGTATAGTTGGTTTGAAATTTCGGCCACCTCTTCTTTTTCCACGTTCAGAGCTGTTAGCCAAACCTGGTAGGGTGCAATAGAGACCGGAAAAATAATGCCGTTTTCGTCATGATTCTGTTCGATAGCTGCGGCTAAGAGTCGTCCCACTCCTATTCCGTAGCATCCCATGGTTATGGGGCGTTGTTTGTCGTCAGCGTCGGAAAAATATGCGCCTAACAGTTCACTGTACCTAGTGCCGAGCTTGAAAATATGGCCTACTTCGATTCCTCGTCGTGTTTCCAGGGGTGAATGGCATTGTTCGCATGCTAGACCCTCTTCCGCTAGAGCGATGTCCGTGATCTTATCGACTTCAAAATCACGGGGGTAATTGGTGTTTTGCAGGTGACGGCCCTCTACGTTTGCCCCTACTACAAAATTCGTGCCGAATTCGATTGAGTAGTCGGCGATTTTCCTGATGCCATCAAGGCCTACTGGGGAAGCTGAACCGGCAACTAATCCTGCTGAGGCTATTTCATCGGGTGTGGCTAGCCTAATATCCGAAGCTTCGAGCGCGTTGGAGAGCTTTGTCATATTAACTTCTAGGTCGCCTCTGATTGTTGCGACCACGACTTCACCATCGGTCCAGTAGAAAACTGCTTTTAGAGTTTTTCTTGCGGGTATGTTAAAAAAGCGGGTCAGGTCCTCTATTGTCTTGACGCCGGGAGTACTTACCTCTTTCAAATCATTAGGGGCGTCTTCCTTGTCGGCAGGTATGGAAACCTTCGCGATCTCCACGTTGGCTGCATATTTGCACGATTCGCAAAAAATTATCGTATCTTCGCCGGCATTTGCTAGGGCCATGAATTCTTGTGAATCTTTTCCGCCGATAGCGCCACTGTCGGCCTCTACCATTATGGCCGAGACACCACACCGTCGATAAATGCGCTTATAGGCTTCTCTCATTGCTGTGTAGCTGGCATCTAGTCGATGTTCACTGTCGTCGAAGGAATACGCGTCTTTCATGTCGAATTCGCGGACGCGTATTAGACCGGCCCTCGGTCGTGGTTCATCTCGGAACTTTGTCTGGATTTGGTACAAAGTGATAGGCAAGTCCCGATAGCTACTGACGTTGGCAGCAACGAGATTCGTGAGTGCTTCTTCATGTGTTGGCGCTATCACCAGAGGCCTGTCACGTCTGTCTGACAGGCGGAACATGTCCTCACCAAAGACCTGGTTTCTACCGGATTTGTCCCAGATGTCTTGAGGTTGCAGTGCGGGGAGACGGAGTTCTTGGGCGCCGGCGGCATCCATCTCTTCACGAATAATATTTTCAATTTTTCGTACTGAACGCCAAGCTAAAGGCAGGTAGCTGTATACGCCCGAAACTATTTGGTTGATTAAACCGGCTCGCACCATCAGGCGGTGGCTGGCGATTTCCGCATCAGCGGGATCGTCTCTGAGGGTTTTACCGAACAGTAGTGATATACGCATTTATTGAATCTTAACCTGCCTTTGGGAAGAACAAAAAAGAAGGTGGTACATTAGTAAGGTTCAGGCTCCTTGTACGCTCTTGGACGATGGAGGTTTTTTTAATCAAATCGACAAGGTCTTCGACACACTCATGACTTAGAGAAAGGCCTATGGTCCCCGAAACAGCTTCTATGTGGTGTCGTATGGTTCCTTCTTTATTCATTTTTATTCCACAGTTACTGACTTGGCAAGGTTCCTAGGTTGGTCGATTTCGCAGCCCCGGTGGACAGCGATTTCATAAGCAAACAACTGCATTGGCACTGCCATAGGTATTGGGTTGATTAAAGGTGATGTTGCTGGGACGTAAATGACGTGTTCTGCTATGCCTTCAACTTCTGAATCACCTTCGGAAGCTATGGCAATTACTTTTCCACCACGTGCGGCTGCCTCGTTCATGTTGTTGAACATCTTTTCATACAAATCATCTTGGGGAATTAGGGCGACTATAGGCATGTTTTTGTCAATCAGTGAGATTGGCCCGTGCTTCATTTCTCCAGCCTGATAACCCTCTGCGTGAATATAGCTAATTTCTTTCAGTTTCAGTGCGCCTTCCAAAGCTAGTGGATGATTGATACCGCGTCCGAGAAAAAGGAAATTAGAGTAGTTTCCGTAATCTCTGGCCAGCGTCTGGTATTGTTGTTCATTGGATAGAAGTGAGCCTAACATGTTGGGAAGTCTTGATAGCTCCGTCACTAGTTCACGTGCATGGTTTTCCGATAGGGTTCCACGGCGTTCGGCGATGTAAATAGCGAGCACAAGCAGTGTGGTTAACGAACAGACGAATGTTTTGCTCGAAGCAACACCCACCTCTAGTCCTGCTCGTATGAACATCGTGCCGTCTGCGATACGGGTACTCTGAGCACCTTCAATGTTACACAGGGTAATTTGACGCGCGCCTAAGTTTTTTGCCATTTCCATGGCCGACACCGTATCGGCTGTTTCACCTGATTGGGCAATGGATATGACGAGCGTGCGTTTATCTATGATGGGATTTCTATATCTGTACTCGGATGAATTATTAGCCTCGGTTGGGATGCGTGTAAGGGACTCGATCCAAGTTTGGCCGACCATAGCCGCGTGCAAACTTGTTCCCATCCCGATGAGCACAACCCTATTGAATTCACGCACCTCTTTGTCTGAGAAAGGGAATTCATCTAGCGTTGTACGAAACTCATCAAAAGATATGCGCTCTCTTAAAGTGTTGACGACTGCCTCCGGTTGCTCGTGAATCTCTTTGATCATGAAATGGGGATAGTTACCCTTGGCGGCAGACAGGGGGTCGTATGAAACCTGAGAAGGTTTTTTTCCCACCGGCGTACCGTCTAGTAAGGAATATGTAACTTGGTTGTTCGTAATTGAGACGGTTTCACCGGCGCCGAGGTAAGCTACCGTTTTTGTATGGTTCAGGAGAGCAGGGATGTCGCTCGCTAATAGCATTTCGTTTTTTCCGTATCCAACGACAATGCCGCCAGCATTTCCGAGCCTGAATGCGACAATCTTTCCAGGTTCGTGCCTTGATGCGGCAACTACGGCATGAGCCCCCCGAATGCGTTGTGCTGAATTCCTCATAGATTCTTCCAAAGTATATCCTTGGGCCATAAAACGCTCTATTAAGTGAGGTAGAACCTCACTGTCGGTCTCCGAGGCGAACTTGTGTCCCTCCCTTTGAAGTTCGTCTTTGATCTCTAGGTAGTTTTCAACGATGCCATTGTGCGCGACCACGACGTCAGTGGAGCAATCTGTATGTGGGTGAGCATTGAAATCGGTAGGCTTGCCATGGGTGGCCCAACGAGTGTGCCCAATCCCAATTGTGCCGGAAGGAAGGTTATTACCTAGGATATCTAGTAACACCTGGAGCTTGCCGCTAGACTTGTGCACTTTTGGGCCGTCCTTTGGGTCAATAACGGAAATGCCTGTGCTGTCGTAACCACGGTACTCTAGTTTGGAGAGACCATCTAATAATAGCTGCGCGGCCTGTCGGTCACCTGTATACGCGATTATTCCGCACATAGGTTAAACTGGTTCTCCCGACCTCGGTTTGATTGAATAAATACCGCGATACTCTGGAGGGAGCTGCTCTGCTATTCGTCCCATTATTATGTCTGTGAGGCCTTCTAAGACTTCACGGTTGGGTCGGCCCCTGATCGAGGGTAACGAAAAGACCATTCCAAACTTTATTCGGAGCTTACCGGTAGGATTAAAGACCCTCAGCCAGCTTCCCATCGTCTCAGTTCCCGTAATTCCCACGGGTAGCACCGGCGCCTCGGATTTTAACGCCAGTTGCGCGACCCCTGGCAAAGCCTTTTTCATACAACCTGGATTTCTTGTGCCTTCGGGAAATATAACAACGGCTTTGTCGTGTTTCAGTTGGTTCAAGGCCCAACGGTAGGCTGCAGGATCGGCACCTACGCGGTTCAATGGGTGTGCACCATATTGTTTAAGTAGCCAAGACACAATTGGTCCGCTGAAGATGTCTCGTTTGGCTAGGAAAAAGACTCTGCGAGGCGACGTTGCAGTTATTAAGGCAGGGTCTGCACTGCTCTGGTGGTTAGCGACGATTATAACTGGGCCAAATGGTGGGACGTTTTCGCTATCAATCACTTCAAGATCAGCAAATAGCCTAAGGGTGACTAGTTGCATAAATCTTGCTACTGGAAGGATTAGGTTCATCGCTGGCAGGTGGTGAGATTCCGGATATGCATTGCCAACTCCTCGACACTAAGGATGTCGGTGTCGATGTGAAGTGCGTTCTTATCTGGGTGCAACGGCGAGTCGAAGCGCTCCGAATCTATTTTATCACGGCGTTGTAGCTCCTTCACCACCTGATCGTACTCCAGCGGTGTGCCCCGACCTTGTAATTCTAGAAACCGCCGTTCAGCGCGTGTGGCAATTGATGCGTTCAAGTATATTTTCAATTGGGCGTCATGAAGCACAACTGTTCCAATATCGCGCCCGACCATGACTATCGGTCCTTGAGCAGCTATAGCCCGCTGTTGGGTGACGAGAGTAGCACGAACACCTGGTATCTTTGAAACTAGAGAGACGCCGCGTTCGACATCGGGAAGACGCAGGCTATCGGTAACGTCTAAGCCATCCACAGTTACATGGGCGTTCCCGCCGGAGTCACATATTCGTATATCTATAGAGTTGGAAAAATTGGTGAGGGCCACATCGTCGTATAGAGATATCTGTCGTTGTATAACACCAAATGTTACTGCTCGATACATTATCCCGGTATCGAGGAAACGGAAACCAAGTAACTTTGCGACCAATTGACCAACTGCCGTCTTGCCAGATGCCACGGGTCCATCGATAGCGATGGTCGATACTTCAACCAATGTCTATTTCCTTAAGGCAGACCTGCCAAAATCTGATGCTTGTTGCTATGGAAACTGTATCAATTTTTGGTGTTTGTCAGAACGATTTTCCATTATGGGCCGGCGTAATTTTCTGCGATAGGGAAGCTTGCTTCACCCGCGTCCTACGAAAGGCATGTCGTTAGCCATCACAGTCATGAATAGGACGTTGGTGTCCAAAGGCAAGCCAGCCATGTAGACTACCGCGTTTGCTACATTGTCCGCGTTCATTGTTGGCTCTGGCACGATCTGTCCGTTGGGTTGTGGCACACCATCTTTCATCCGCGTGGTCATCTCAGTGGCAGCGTTGCCAATGTCAATCTGACCACATGCGATGTTGTATTTTCGTCCATCGAGCGATGTGGATTTGGTTAGGCCTGTCACAGCGTGTTTGGTGGCGGTATATGGCGCCGAGTTGGGTCGTGGGGAATGTGCAGATATGGAACCGTTATTTATGATGCGTCCTCCTCTAGGAGTCTGGGTTTTCATCAGACGGAAAGCTTCTTGTGTACAAAGAAACGCTCCGGTTAGATTCACGTTAACAACCGATATCCACTGCTCATGCGTCAAGTCCTCTAGAGGTATTTGTGGTGCTCCAAAACCGGCGTTGTTGAACAAAAGGTCGACTCTGCCAAAGGTCTCTTTTGCTTTTGCGAATAATGTTTGAACAGATGTTGGGTTGCTCACGTCGGTTTGAACGGGCAACAGATCAGATCCAGAAGTTCCAGCCTCTGCTTTGGTGTTTTGGAGTGCCTCTAAACGGCGCCCGGCGATCACAACTGAATATCCCTCTGTAAGTAGGGCTAGTGCGGTACGTTTCCCTATCCCAGTCCCCCCTCCCGTAATGATTGCTATCTTTTGATGCA
>JASMAO010000026.1 GCA_030754315.1 SAR202 cluster bacterium | reverse complement strand
TGTATGTCGGAGTTTGCCATCGATTTATGACTGTTGTCTTTAAAGTATATGCGAATAAGCGAGTGAGATATCCTAGACTGTGATTAAGTCGATGGATATACTACCTTGACATTCCCGTAAACCATTAGTTTTGCTGGTGTGATCAGAATTATACTTAGCTTAGAGTACAGGAAAGATGTCGGAGTCTAAGGAATACCTAGATTTTATAGCGAGACACCCCGCGTTGCAGGCCATTGGAAATACTCCATTGGTTAGGATAAATTTGCCGATTGATATAGGCATGGCAGAAATATACGCCAAGTATGAATACCTGAATCCGGGGGGGTCAGTCAAGGATCGACCTGTTCTTAGAATGTTGGTGGAGGCCATCTTATCTGGTGAGCTTACCCCGGACAAAACTATCTTGGATGCAACCTCCGGAAATGCGGGAATTTCGTATGCCATGATTGGAGCTGCCCTCGGTTGTAAGGTAGAGTTGGTAATGCCTTCAAATGCTAGTATGGAACGCAAAAAGCGTATTGCTGCTCACGGAGCATCAATCGTATATACGGACCCAATGGATGGTTATGATGAGGCAGTCCATGAGGTCAAGCGTCGGTACCAGAGTGACCCTAACAAATATTATTGGTGCGATCAGTATGGTAATCAATATAATCCTGCGTCTCATTATGACACCACTGCAGTCGAGATACTTCGTCAGATAGAAGGGATTACTCACTTCGTCGCAGGCGTTGGTACGGGCGGTACTATAACTGGTATCGGACGGAGGCTAAAGGAACAAAATCCTAGTATAAGAATTATAGGCATTGATCCGGGAGAATGGCCTGGTGTGGAAGGGCTTAAGACGCTTGGCCAGGGTCACATCGTACCGGACACTTTTGATGAGGATGTTGTTGACAATATGATAGCCATCGATGTGGATAAGGCTCACGAGATGTCTAAGCTCTTAGCGGCCAGTGGGTACTTCGTTGGACAATCAACTGGTGCGTATATGCAGGGTGCTTATGACGTTGCCAAAGAAGCCGGAGAAGGCAGAATTCTGACCATCTTCAACGATATAGGAGAAAGGTATTTTAGTACTGGGATGTGGGATGTGGGAAAAAATCCATAGCCTACATTTCAGAAGAAGTACAGACCGGCGTTACCACCCTCCCCAAAAAGGGTTCAATTCATCACAGTTTCGCCTAAGCAACATTATTACATCAACGCCTTTTAGACGTCGAGATTCTGAACTTCACGGGCATGAGCCTGTATGAAATTGCGCCTCGGTTCGACCACGTCTCCCATCAATAGTGAGAAGATCTCGTTGGCAGTTGAGGAGACTCCCTCAGAGACCTGAAGTAGGGTGCGTTTCTCAGGATCCATCGTAGTGTCCCAGAGCTGCGAGGCGTTCATCTCGCCAAGGCCTTTGTAGCGTTGCACGGAAACACTACGCTTATTATTGAGTTGCGTCATAACGCCCTCACGTTCGCCTTCACTGTAGGCGTAAAATTCCTGTCTGCCACTGGAGATTTTGTAGAGAGGCGGTTGGGCTATATACAGTTTGCCATTAGCAATGAGTTGAGGCAAATTTCTATAGAAGAATGTTAGGAGCAGTGTCCGGATGTGGGACCCATCCACGTCTGCATCGGTCATGATCACGATGCGATGGTAGCGGAGCTTTTCGATGTCGAAATCCTCTCCAATGCCGGCGCCTATGGCGATGACCATTGCGCGGATCTCTTCGTGGGCTAGCATCTTTTCCTCACGTGCCTTCTCCACGTTCAGAATTTTGCCTCTTAGTGGCAGAATAGCCTGAGTGGCAGGGTCTCTGCCAGCCTTGGCTGTACCACCAGCGGACTGGCCCTCGACAAGGTACAATTCACAATTCTCTGGGTTTTTGTCTGAGCAGTCTGTAAGTTTGCCAGGGAGGGTGCTGCCGTCCAAAGCGTTTTTGCGGATCACCAAGTCGCGGGCCTTGCGAGCGGCTTCTCGTGCCCTCTGGGCCGTCATACATTTGGAAATGATTCGTTTGGCGTCGCTGGGGTTGTTTTCCAAGAAGAATTGGATTGCCTCAACAAGCACAACTTCTACCTGATTTCGAACTTCTGGGTTGCCAAGTTTCTGCTTGGTCTGCCCTTCAAATTGAGGGTCTGTGAGTTTAACACTAACGATAGCAGTAAGCCCTTCACGGGTGTCTTCACCAGATAGGTTGGGCTCGTTGTCCTTGAGAATTTTTTGTTTACGGCCGTAGTCGTTGATAATACGTGTTAGGCCTGCTCTGAAGCCGGTTAGGTGAGAGCCTCCCTCTTCGGTGTTGATGCAATTTGCATATGATCGTACGTTCTCAGTGAAGCTGTCGTTGTATTGAAGGGCGGCTTCAACACGTGTGCCATTGACCGGTTTCTCGACGTAGATGGGATCTTTATGGATGGGAGTCCGGGTTTCGTTTAGGCTTCTGACATAGCTAGCTATGCCGCCATTGAATCTGTAGGTTGCCTCGTTGGCAGGTAAAACCTCATTGTTCCAATCACTACGAACACGGACTTCGATTCCTTTATTGAGGTATGCGATCTCTTTGAATCGCGCAGACAGGGTGGCGAAATTATAATCTATATCAGGAAATATCTCGAAGTCCGGCATAAAGGTAATCACCGTACCTGTTTTGTCGATCTCTAATCCTTGCGCTGGCCTGAACGTGAGGTCAGTGGTCCGTTTGCCACGCGAGAATTCCTGATGATAAACGTTGTTGTCTCTATAGACATCTACGTGAAGCCACTCAGATAGTGCATTGACTACGGAAGCACCAACGCCGTGGAGACCTCCACTCACGGTGTATGCTTTGCCACCGAATTTGCCTCCGGCGTGAAGTATTGTCATAACAGTCTCTACAGCCGACATGCCAGTCTTCTCGTGAATGTCGACGGGTATGCCGTAGCCGTCGTCTTCGATCCTCACGGATCCATCAGCGTTGATTAGTATACTAACCATGGAACCACGGTCAGCCATGAATTCATCGACCGAGTTATCCACTATCTCTTCAATGAGGTGGTGCAAGCCGCGTTGGTCAGTACTACCTATGTACATCCCAGGCCGGCGGCGTACTGCCTCCATACCTTCGAGTACTTGGATATCTTTTGCGGTGTACACGCTGGCTTTTTTCTTTACTGCCATGCTCTACTCCTAGTGTATTTGGCTGCCTAGATTCAAATTCAGGCTGCCCTAAGTATAAGAAAAGTTAAAAAATACTCACCGGTTGTTTTGTTGGCAAGTTGACCCGAGTTCGCATCACACAACGAAAATTCATCGCTGGACGCGGTGGCACTGCGGTCTAATGGGTTTGTCGTATCCTAAGTGTTTGTGCCTGTAGGTCATTATTAAAATCGGCTATATCGATCATTCACTCAACCGCAAACTGTGTATCTATCTTACCATTTTTTGAACAAAAATCCAAACGACTTAGCAACAATATTTCAAATATCGAACATAGTTGAGTGGGATTCGGACAAACTATTCTAAATTATGGACTTTGAATCTTGTGGAGATTGGTCTTAAGGTCTCTTAAAAGAGTTTTTCATGAGGGTTAGTTCAATTACATTGACAGGTTACGGGTAGTGGACTAACATCTCCGATATACACAAGTGAATTGAGATTAGGGAGCCTGAAAAGGCTTAAATGAGGAAGCCGGTCAAAGCCCGGCACTGTCTCGCAGCGGTAGGTCCTGATCTAATTGGGACGAGTCCGATCAACTACCCTGATCTATGTCAAACGGCCTTCGAATTAAAGGTGCGGGCATGAGCAATTACTCGACCCTGCTTCTTCACCCCGAGGCGGGGTTTTTTTATTTCAGTTATGGGATGGATTTGCATAACTTCATTCCGATGTCATGTGAATTTACCCATTTAGGAGGGCAGGAGGCTATGGACACTGGATACAGATTTAGATTACCGGAACTGTATAAATTGGCGTCTTTTTCTGCCATTCTATTTATTATCCTGGTATCAATCGGAATATTTACTGGGTGTGCTGGCGATGACACACAATTAGAATCGCAGGACGAACCTGGCCTGACTTCTTCAACAATAACCTTGTCTCCTCTGCCGCAAACTGACGTTTCGGAATCTGTCTCTGGAGACTCGTTGTTTCCATTCTCAGTAACATCGAGTAACCATAACGAGATTATCTTTGAGTCACCGCCAGAACGGATAGTTGCATTTGACTCAGCGGTTGTGGAAATCATTTTTGCGATTGGAGAAGGTCACAGAATCATTGGCACCCACGATTTTGTTGAGTATCCTTCAGAAACTGTCCATGTTGCACGTGTTGGTACCGCGTTCGATATGAATATAGAGGCAACAGTTGCGCTTGAACCTGATCTGGTCGTTCTGTTCAGTTCGTCGGATGTGCATTCTCTTGAGCGTGCAGGTATGCGAGTCTTATATCTCGAGAGCCTTGGGTTTGATTTCAGGAAAGTCTCAGACAACATCAGATTGTGGGGAAGGGTCGTTGGTAACCCACAATCGGCGAATTCGGTAGCTCAAGAATTTGATGCCAGAGTAGAGGTGATCGAAAAGACATTGAGTAACTTGACAATTGGGCAACGGGTGTTCCAAGACGAAGGGGATCTATGGACCGCTGGGCCAGATACACTCGTAGGAGAAGTAATGACTTTGCTTAAATTGCAGAATATCGCGCACGACATATCAGGCTATGCACAACTTAGTCCAGAGGTTATTGTTCAACGCGATCCTGAAATCATTATCGCGTCTTACCGCGACACGATTAGTAACAGGCCTGCTTTTAAAGAAGTGACAGCCATAAAAGAGGAGAGGGTATTCGTATCGGAGGATTTGTTGAGCATTGCGGGGCCACGGTTTATAGATGGTGTGGAGGAGTTGGCTGAGTGGGTGTACCCGGATCTCTTTAAATAAACTGGATTTATTATGGAGGTTTTTGAAAGGAAAAGGATACGAGGTGCAGTTGTGGCATTGTGGTTATTTGAAGGAAAAGTGACAGAACTTCCTGGTCTAAATATCGACGGCGTATTGGGTGGGGGAAGGAAAACCTATGCGGGGTTTTGAGTATGTCCATTGACTCAGGACGGGTAAAGACGGTTGGCCTTGAATATCCTTGGCATCGACTGGTTGGTGGCACGGCCATCGTAGCAGTTATTGGAATTTTGGCTCTCAGTCAAGGCGCCGTAGAAATGTCTCCCTGGGCAGTCTTGGAGATTATTGGTTCACGGATTCCGAGTGTACATATAGTACAGGATTGGCCTAGTTCATGGGAGACGATTATATGGGACCTAAGGTTCCCCAGAATCATGTTGGCCGGCACTGTAGGTGCCTCACTGGCGTTGTCTGGCGCAACCTATCAGGGCCTGTTTCGAAATCCTCTGGCAGATCCATTTCTAATTGGAGTGGCGTCTGGGGCCGGGCTCGGTGCCAGTATTGTTCTGGTCTCTGGTTTGACCACCGAATACTTAGGAATAAGCGTTTTGCCAATTGCGGCGTTTATTGGAGCGATACTAGCCGTTAGTATTGCTTACGCGATCGCTAAAAATTCAGAAGGTCTGCCCTTAGCGAATCTACTCCTAGCCGGAGTAGTGATCGCTGCGCTAGCTAGTGCGATGACCACTCTACTGATGATCCGCAGTGATCCAGACCTGAGGCCGGTGCTTAGCTGGTTATTGGGTGGGTTCTCTGCGGCGGAATGGAATCACACCTTTCTGATACTCCCATATCTACTGCCTAGCGTAATTGTCTCTATCGTATTTGGGAGGATTTTGAATGTTATGCAGTTAGATGAGGACTATGCCAAACAACTCGGCGTTAGTGTCGAGTCAACGAAACTGCTATTAATAACATCGGCGACCTTGGCGACAGCTGCTGCTGTATCATTTAGCGGATTGATAGGGTTTGTTGGACTCATATCACCACATGCGGTGAGAATCCTCTGGGGGGTCGATTATAGGTTTCTGTTGCCGATGGCCGCCATTGTGGGGGCAGGATTTATGATATTGGCGGATCTTGCCGCGCGGGTTGTTGTGAGCCCTTCAGAGTTACCAGTTGGGATAGTGACGGCATTTGTTGGTGCGCCTCTTTTTTTGTTTTTACTCAGGCGTCAACGTAGGGTGCAAATGTGACACTGTGTATCTCATTTGCTTGCTGAATGGGTATCAGATATTTTCTTGAAGTTCAGCAAAAGAAAATATAGGGAAGGGATTCTTTCATGCTGGAAGTTACGGATATCAGATTTTCTTATAGTGGCCGTCCCGTTTTGAATGGATTGAGTTTCGCCGTGGCTACTGGCGAGCTATTAGGAGTTGTTGGGCCAAACGGATCAGGAAAGACTACTCTACTCAAACTGGTCACCGGAGTACTGTCGCCGGATGCTGGTGACGTGACGCTGAACGGTGTTGGTATTATTGACTTGCGCAGTCGCGAGCGGGCTCGACAAATAGCCGTTGTTCCCCAAGATCCACAGTTGCCAGAAGGTTTTTCTGTGTTGGACCTTATCCTAATGGGCAGGAATCCGTATTTGGGGCTTTTCCAGTGGGAAAGCAAATGCGATTTGCAGGTTGCTAACAGCGCTATGGAATATACTAGCGTAGCGCACCTTGCTGGCCGCAAGCTGGATGAACTGTCGGGTGGCGAGAGACAACGGGTTGTAGTGGCTATGGCGCTTGCGCAACAGGCGCCAGTGTTGGTCCTCGATGAGCCAATCTCCAACTTGGATATGTCGCACTCTCTTGGAATAATGAATGTGGTCAGATGTGTTCAGGGTGAACGAAAGGGTGTCTCGGTAGTTGCTATGCACGATTTGACACTCGCGTCTATGTTCTGTGATCGATTAATGATGATCGCTGGTGGCCGTTGTTTTGTCATAGGATCACCGCAGGAGGTAGTAACGGCGGATAACATCCGTCAGATATACGGCGCGAGCGTTGTCATATTGGATCATCCAAAGACTGGGACTCCGGTTGTGGTGCCTAGCAGTGGTCCAAACATGGCTAGAGACTGTCACCAGTGTTGACATGGTATGGTATCTCACTGGGATGATGTTACTTGAAGTCAATGTTCTCGAGAAATCTGCATCGGGCCAGTACACCAAATCGGATTTGTTTAGCCTCATATCACGAGCATACATGGGGAAGTGTTGTAACGCGAAGTAATTAAGCAATAAGGATCTTGCTGTTCAAGGATTCAGGCTATGGAGCTTGCCTTCGTGTGAATTGCGTGAAGGAGAATATATAATTAGAAGCCATAGTAGAATTCCAAGTTGAGGATGTGTGGTAAGTGATCCAATGTTAGGTTTCTTAAATATAGCGCTTGCCGGTTTGTGCGCATATTTCTTTGGTGCCTTACCGCTTGCGGACCACGTTAGTCGTCGGAACGGGGTGGATATTTTCTCAGTGGGTACCGGTCTCGCTGGGGCAAGTAACGTTCGGAGATGTGTCGGTAAAGTGCCTGCTCTCTTGGTGTGCTTCGGTGATTTCGGCAAAGGCGCGCTTGCAATAATCATCAGCCAGTTTTTTGGGTTCGATGGTGTGTGGCTGCTTGTTGCAGCGGTTGCGGTGGTATTAGGTCATTGGAAATCAGTGTTCACTAAATTCCGTGGAGGGGACGGCCAACTGGCCTTGGGTGGTGCCATTGTCGCGATGTTTCCAACGGAGGGGATGGTTAGTGGTGCTGTGGCGGTAATAATAGCGCTGGGGGGTCAAAAACTGCCCTATTCATCTTTGCTGAGCGTTGTGTTTGGATATGGAACACTCGTGACGCTCGTTATGATTAATGGAGGGGATACCGCCCAGGCGTTTGGGGTGGGTATATTGTCGGGTGTGGTGCTTTCGCGCGCTCTCCTTGGGCACAGGCGCCGGAACAGCCTATCCGGGTCCAGTGAATGGGAGAATTTGGAATCCAACGAGGCAACAGGGAGGCCGGGAACTCTCCCTTAGAGGCAAGTCTCTACCCGAGAGTTACGCAAGTGGTCGTTCGAATAACGCCGGCCAGGGAGTGGATGTAGTCGTTGACGGTCTCGCTGATAGCGTTCAGGTCGGCAGCTTCGACGACGGCTATTACATCATAGGGGCCGGTGACTCGCGCTATGCCTTTAATTTCGTCCCGGTCTTTCAGCGAATTGACCATGCCAGTTGCGTGCCCCGCCGTAATTTCCATCAAGACATATGCTCTGATCAACAGGGACCTCCGTTTCCGACGTGCCAATACCCTAGAATATGACTATGTGACACCCCTAGGATAGCGTGTCCGGTTCAGTCGATCAACCAAGGACAGTGATTAGTATGTCCCCACGTATGGCCCGAAGATGATGGCATAATGGCTGAGTGGGATGAAATTTTACATATGCGCCAAATACTGCATGCTGATTTCGATGCTTTTTATGCTTCCGTTGAGCAGCGCGAGGATCCTACATTGCGTGGTAAGCCGGTTGTAGTGGGTGGACGTCCCGAACTTCGTGGAGTCGTAGCATCCGCCTCTTACGAGGCTAGGGGATTCGGTGTTCGATCTGCAATGCCTATGCGCACTGCCCTACAGCGTTGTCCTCACGCCATCATGGTTAATGCAGATTTTAGATTATACAATCAGGTATCACGCCAGGTGATGAGTATTTTCCGCAACATCACCTCCTTGGTTGAGCCTCTTTCTCTGGATGAGGCTTTCTTGGACGTTACCGACTTAGTTAACGATAAAGAATCCGCGACCGATATTGCCATTAAACTTAAGGAAAAAGTACGTGCTGTTCTGGGGCTAACCATATCCGTTGGCGTTGCGTCTAGTAAGTCCGTTGCGAAAATAGCATCTGATATGGATAAGCCAGATGGGCTAACAGTGGTAGCTTGTGGGGAGGAGCGTGAGTTCCTCGCTCCGCTTACCGTCGAAAAATTATGGGGGGTTGGCCCAAAGACAGCTGAGAGACTCGCACAGGCAGGCGTATTGACAGTCGGAGATCTTTCATCTAAGACCAATGAGTGGATGCAAGCCAACTTTGGCCAAGTTGGCTTGCAGATGAAGCGTTTGTCATTGGGTGAAGATCAAAGTCCGGTTGTAGTATCACGGGAACGGAAATCGGTGAGTGCTGAAATGACACTCGCGACGGATTCCAACGATCCGGAAGCGCTTCACGATCTGGTACGTAGATTGAGTGACCGAGTAGGCACCGATCTTGAATATAGAGGAATTGTAGCGAAGACTGTAAAGCTTAAACTCCGACTGGCGGATTACACTACATTTACTCGTCAGGAAACGTTGATTTCACCAGTGGGATCGGCAGAGGGGATCGCGGAAGCGGCTACCAAATTGCTCCTTCCGGAACTGAGCACAGAGCGTTTTTTTCGTCTCATAGGGGTAGGTGCCGGAGGTTTGGTCCCGTCGAGCCAGGCTCAAATTCATATGGAATCAATGACACAGCTTCGTTTGGGGGGATTTGAGTAGCCCAAAATAGATTGTGGTGGGGGGAAAGAGTTAGTGAGCATCAATTTAATTGGAGAAGAAGTTGCGGTTGTATTGCCGTTACACAAATGACTTAAACCGGCATGGGACATACTCGTTCCAAACTAGATCAAATGGGCGCCAATAATATCTCTGTGGCCTGAGAGGAACTCGCTCGCCGTGGTGGGTCTTCCTCCTTCTAGTTGTAAAGTGTCTATGATCAGAACTCCTTGGGCAGTGGCTACGGCAAGAATGCCTTCCGATAGGCCTATGACGTTTGATGGAGGTACGCTTAATTCCACTGAATTGTTTGTATGTGCTGTGATTATCTTCAGGAGCTTGCCGTTCCATAGGGCGTATGAGCCTGGCCAAGGATGGTAAGCGCGGACTTTCCTAGCTATAAGATCAGCGGGTTCAGTCCAGTCAATCTTGCCATCTTGACGCGTGAGTAGCTTTGTTGTTGTGACCAATGCAGGCTGTTGCTGTTCTGCTGTAATCTTACAGGCGGTCCATTTTGGCAGAATCTCCATCAGAAGCTCTGCACCCATTTCGAATAGTCGTAGCGTCAAATTCTCGGTTGTGTCGTCTGGTCCAATTGCCATTTTGCGGGAAGCAATTATAGGTCCTGCATCCATCATATCCGTAACCTTCATCACAGTTACACCAGTAGTATTGTCACCTGCTAGGATGGCCGTAGACACAGGAGAAGGGCCGCGATACTTGGGTAGTAGCGATGGGTGGATGTTGAGACAGCCATGGTCTGGTATGTTGAGAATTGTATTTGGAATGTATCGGCTATAGGCTGCTATGATGATGACGTTTGGCTTAAGCTTGAAGATTTGGCGTTGAACCTCTTCGGACCTTAGCGAGACTGGTTGAGATATGCGGAGGTTATGATCCATAGCATACCGGTTGATTGGATTTGGAGACATCTTCTGACCGCGACCAATTGGCCTATCTGGTCGGCTAATTACGCCAACAATTTCATAATTGCTTTCTAGCAAGGCTGATAGGACCGGTACCGCGAAGGTTGGCGTGCCCATGAAGACAACTCTCATTCGGCTCTACACCTCGTGTTGCAGATTGATTCGAATGGTATCATGTACGGTTTTCGAAGGATGGGTGCGTTGGACGAATGAAACCTCGTCAATGGTTCTGCCCTATTATTTGTAAGATGGGAACAAGAATCCCATTAAATTTTTGGCCCTGACTCTAACTTAGGTGACAATTAACAGAGATTATGTGGATTGTCCTTGGAGAAGTGTATAGGACACAACTATCATAACTAATCTGAGGATATTACTGGCTTTAAAGTAGGTGAGTAAGGGGGGGATTATGACCATCGTTGACCATCATGCCGTTGATGATTTGCCGTGGAGGCAAAACTACAGCGTGGCACACATCGCTGGTTCTGAACAGGGAGTTACTAGCAGCCTTGTGTATAGCGAAATCGGTGCCGGTGCCGGTGCTCCTTTACATACCCACGAAGATGACGAACTCATCGTTGTTCTTGATGGAATAATAGAGGCGAGGGTTGGCAATGAAGTACAGATGGTGGGTTCTGATCATACGGTCGTTGTGCCGTCGGGCGTTCCGCACGGATTTCGGGCGGTTGGTTCGAGCACAGTGAAATTACTAGGTTTTTTTCCAGTCTTGGATGCGTTCGAGCGTACGGTATATCTAGAAGGAGGGCCACCAGACACTAACGGTACAAAGCAATCAAGTCAGTAACTTG
>JASMAO010000025.1 GCA_030754315.1 SAR202 cluster bacterium | reverse complement strand
TTACCCGAACTTGCAAGAAATTACGATTCATCTTTGGAGGCGCGCGCCGTTTAAAACACACAGGCCCTGCGGTTGTGACCATATTATTCTGTGATTGTTCAGCTATATGAAAAAGAGGCCGGAGGGGCGATATTTCCTTGGCCACTTGTTGAATGACGGTATAATGTAAACTTGAAATGCACTGGTCACCACCGGGGTATGGCTAGGCTCAAACTGGAAGACATGCACGGGATACCTAGTGCCTTACGCCGCATTAATGACTCTCAGTGGATATTTGGCTACCTGTTTCTAGGTGCCGGGGCTCTGCTGGTACTAGCGGTTGCCGCCTACTATAGTTACGGATATTGGTCAAAGACGACCATGGATCAACTGATTTTCGAGTCGGCACGGCCTATTAGCACAGTGGACTTTCTGACTGATAGCAAGGAAGGCCTCGAAACTGTTATTGCCCAAGTTCCTGTCCCGGACTCAGAGGAGACCATTGTGTCTGTCAGCGATCGGAGTTTTGCGATATCCGGTGCGCTCGAACAATCGCATGCGGTAATTGATGAAGAAGATGAATCGGGCCCAGCTTCACGGATTGATGTTGAGGCGGCTGCGGTTTTAACAGGGGCCACTACATACTACACTAACGCTTCAACCTCTAGCGCTGCGAAGCACAGCTTTCAGGCCAGGGGAGATGACTCTAAGCCCCTAATATTAAATGAGACAGCTGATGGAACAGACTCATCTGAATTACCTGAGGCTCGCAGAGTAACTGAATTGACTAAAGCCGAGACTGTGGTTCCAAAATCAGATGGTAAATCCGAACAATCGGATGGGTCTACTGGAACGGCTTCTCATATAAGGGTGGCGGAAGACGCGTTGCCGATAGGAACTGGAAAAACCGAAAGTGGTTCAAAAAAAGGTTTGTTGAATTTGGGTCCGGGTCTTAGTGAGAATGATCTGCGGGCTTTTTCCCCTCCAACACACGATATGCTTCAATTGGCTGGAGCCGCCCCATCGAGGATTATTATCCCTGTTATTAATGTTGATTCCAATGTAGCCGCTCTCAGATTACTGTCCCAAAATACAGGATACGAGTGGGAGACTCCCAAGGGAATTGTTGGGCACATTCCAACCTCTGGCAACCCTGGAATAGCTCGACAGGGTTGGTATTTTGGCCATCTAGAGAGTCCATTGCGTAGAGAAGGTAATGTTTTTAAACGACTACCAGATATTCCAGCATTGCTTAAGGGGGGCGAGACTGTACACATTGTAGTTGAGACAGATGACGGTAGTTATCTGTACGAGGTATATAAGACGGACTGGGTGCATGAAAAAGATCTCACGATCAAATATTCTCTCGATCAAGACATCACCCTAGTCACTTGTTATCCGACTCTTGTCTACGATCACCGGCTTTTGGTGACTGCGGCACTAATAGGAATATCCAAGTTATAAAGGCCTCCATGTGAATTTCCCCAATGAACTGGAGACAGTTATTTGCTAATATCGCCCAGAGATGACATGACAATCTGCCCTGAATTAATTTCTAGCCAAGGTGAGTTTGGGGCCAGCCACACTGGATCTCGTCTTGGATAGGCACTCATGACTTTGGACCAACGCCCCTCGTTGCCAACCTCCAATACCCTAGTACGATGGGTAGTTTTTGGAATCCTGGTCGCGGTTATCGGCGTGTTCTCGTGGCTAATGGGTTGGGGTATTCTCAATAAAACTGCTGTAACCGGGAATAGTGGAATCAATCGACTTAAAGATCCTGCACCTGATTTCAACTTACCTCTCTTCGACGGCTCTGAGATTCAACTCTCTCAACTAGTTGGTCAGCCTGTCGTACTGAATTTTTGGGCCTCGTGGTGCCCTCCGTGTCGCGAAGAAGCGCTGCATCTCGAGAGAGCCTGGCGTCGGTATAAAAATGATGGTGTCTGGATAGTAGGTATCGATATACAGGACACGCTCGAGGATGGGAAGGCACATATCCGAGAATTTGATGTCACTTACCCCAATGGACTGGATTTTGATGGAGCTATCACAGTTCGGTATGGAGTGATTGGGCTCCCGACAACCTTTTTCGTTAATCGACAGGGAGTTGTGGAGCGTAGGTGGGTGGGGCCCATATCGGAAAAACAATTGAAAGACTGGATTGATGAGATGGTGGAGGTGGATCAGTCCATCTCGAAGGATTCGGTGATTCCAGATTTGGGCCGGCCCTCTGGTCAGGACCAATCTTCTTGATATGCCCTGAAAACTTAAACCTTTCTTATCCCAAAACGCCCTTTCAGTCCATTTATTGAGTGATTTTCTGCGTGCGTGGTTACTGGCAACGGCTCTTGCAGTAGTCTATCTGATAGAGTCTCTTCACGTATGTACTCGGCGTGGAATTTCATGATGGCCAGCAACTCAGCCGGACCTTCGTAGAAGGTTTCAATGTGGTTATCTATGTTTAAGTCGGCAGCTTTCCGCATGTTCTGAATGATGTGGACAATATCTCTGGCGGACCCTTCAGATTCCAATTCAGGGGAGATCGATGTGGTAATTGCGGCGATATATCCACCTTCTTCCGCGATGGCATAGCCTGGTTGAGCAGTTTTTGTAAGCGTGATTTCGTCAGGCTCTATCTCGAAGCTGCCGATTAACATCGCCTGATTTGACTCTATTGCGGTGTACACCTCAGTCGGATCAGCCTTGGACAGTTCGGCGTTGACCTCTCTGACTTGTGCTCCATATTTGGGCCCGAGAAGAGCTGGATTGCCATGTATATTAAATTCGTACACTTCGATATCGTCACGCAAGATGCTGATCTCTTTGACGTTGAGTTCATCCTTGATTTGTCCCTCTATAGACGTTAGAAGTTCAGATTCATCCTTGGATCGCAGCTTGAATTTCACCTGCTGCAATGGTTGACGTACTTTAATACTGGCTTTGCTACGCGCGGCACGGCCCAGGCTTGAAAGCCGCATAGAAAGCCTAGTAGCTTCTGACAGGCGTGTATCAATTTTGCGCATGTCAGGTTTAGGCCAAGATTCTAGGTGTACGCTTTCGGGTTGACTTTTTGTAGAACGAACCAAGTTCTGGTACATGTCCTCGGTGACGAATGGTATGAAGGGAGCCAGCAGCTTTATAAGAGTGGTCAAGCATTCATACAGTGTTGCGTATGCAGAGAGCTTGTCTTCATCGGTATCACTCTTCCAGAAGCGCCTTCGGCTCCGTCGGACGTACCAGTTTGACAAGTATTCTACAAATGATTCGATCGAGTGTGCCGCGTTGTCGGGGACATAATTCTCCAGTGCATTCGTAACACCTGCAATTAAATCATTAAGCTCCGAGATGATCCAGCGATCCAACTCAGGCCTGTTTTCCACTGGAGAGGCTTTTCTGCCGGGGCTATACTCATCGATGTTCGCGTAGGTGATGAAGAAAGAATAGACATTCCATAATGGTATTAGGAATCGTCTCCGTGCTTCGTCTGCGGTGCTGTAGCCGAAGTTCATGTTGGCGGACGGATTTTGACGGGAGTATAGCCACCGCATCGAGTCGACACCCATCTTCTCGGCTGCATCTTCGAACCAGATAGCGTTACCTTTACTCTTATGCATTTCCTGACCCTTATCGTCTCGCATGAGGGCGTAGCTGAATATTGCACGGAATGGTTCAGTGTTTTCCAAAGCGGTACTCATTGTCAGCAACGAGTAGAACCAGTTGCGGAACTGGCCCGGGAAACTCTCAGATACCCAATCTGCCGGGAACCATTCTTTCCAATATGTTCGATCTGTCATGTAACTGGTAGTTGAGAAAGGAACTATCCCGGCATCTAGCCAGGGATTGCCTACGTCTTTGATTCGACTGACTACCGCACCGCACTCTGCACATTTGATCTTCACAGAATCTATCCATGGTCGATGAGGCGAATGGCCTTCAAACTCGTCCAGTCCCTCGATTGCGCGGTTCTTTAATTCGGCCTCACTACCCAAGACTTCAAAATGACCGCAGGCACACTTGTATATAGGTAATGCTAGCCCCCAGTAGCGCTTTTTGGAGATCATCCAATCGTCCATGTTGTGAAGCCAGTCAAGTTCGCGCTGCATCCCGAATTCTGGCACCCACTTTATTTTCTTGGTAACGTCGGAGATCATATGTCGCAACTCGTCCATTGAGACGAACCATTCGTCTACGAGCCTAAAGACCAATTCTGTTTCACAGCGCCAGCACACTGGGTATCGATGGGAGTAACGCTCAACCTTGTAAAAAATGTTCTTTTCCCGCAGATTGTTGTAGATCAAATCGTTGACCTCGAAGACACTTTTCCCTGTAAGCCAATCGAAGCCTTCAATAAATTTACCGAATTCGTCTAGGGGTGCTATGACTGCGAGGCCTTCTCTTTTGCTGATGGCGAAATCGATTTGGCCTGCGCCAGGCGCCGTGTGTACTATCCCGGTGCCTTCATCGGCGCTAACGTTTTCGTCCAACACGACCCGGTGGTCGATCCCGACCTGGATTGGTAACTCATCGAATGGTCCACGGTAACGAAGATCCGATAGAATTTTCCCGGGCATCTCTTCTACAACAGTGAACTCCTCCTCGAGGGCATTGAGCCTAGTTTTGACAAGGTACAGTATTCCATGCTTTTTTGTGCGTACCTTCACATACGTTAGACTTGGATGGATATATACTCCAGTATTCCCTGTCAGTGTCCAAGGAGTTGTCGTCCAAACAAGTAGTGATTCATCAGGGCGATCAATAAGCGGGAACATCACATAAAGTCCGGGATGGACAATCTCCTTGTATCCTTCGGTCACGATCTCGTGTTGTGAGAGTCCAGTTCCACATCTCGGACACCAAGGCATAACGTCCGTTCCCTCATAGATCCAGCCACGTTCATGGCATACTTTTAGGAAGTGCCAAATGGTGTAGTTATTTTCATCGGACATGGTGTGGTAGGAATTGTCCCAGTCCATCCAGTAACCTAAGCGAATAGACTGCTGTGTCTGTATATCCGCAAACTTGCGCACACGCTTCTTACAAAGGTCAACAAATTTGTCCACGCCGAATTTTTCGATATCTCGTTTTGAGTTGAGACCTAGTTCTTTCTCTACCTCTACCTCAATCCACAACCCCTGGCCATCGAAGCCATTCTGGTAGCGTTGTTTATAGCCTTGCATGGTTTTATAGCGCTGAAATAGATCCTTGTAGGTTCGCCCCCAAGCATGGTGAACGCCCATTGGGTTGTTAGCGGTGATAGGTCCATCTATGAACGAAAAATTCTTAGAATTGTTTGAATTGCGCTCCCTGTACTTGCGCGGGATTTCATTATTGGCCCACCATTTGAGAACATTGTTCTCCAACTCAACGAAATTGACCTTGGAGCTAACGGGCTTGAACACTTTTGCCTCTCTTTCGACGCGATCTTTCACCTAACCCAACAACCTCCTCGCTTAATGACGTGCGTTTCGTTGATCTCTGTAACATTATTGCAGCCGCAAAAGGCCATAGCACGGTCGAACTCGTCCCGAAGGGTCTCGAACATATTGCGTACGCCAGCCTCGCCGTCTATTGCCAATCCCCAAAACAGTGGCCGACCTACGAGGACGGCTCGTGCACCAAGGGCTAGCGCTTTTAACACGTCGGTACCCCGACGGACTCCCGAGTCTAGATAGACTTCTGCTTTATTGTTGACAGCGTCTACTATTTCAGGCAGCATGTCGATAGATGCTGGCACCGTATCAAAAGATCTTCCTCCGTGATTTGAAACCACTATGCCGTCAACGCCGTGTTCCACACAACGACGGGCGGTCTTCAGCGGTTAGAATTTCCTTGACGATCAGTGGTAGTCCTGTAATGCTACGGAGCCATTCTAGGCGGGACCACGTCAACCCAGAATTAACGGTTCTGTCCACACTTTCGACCTTTGCACGTAAATGTGGTTCGTTTTTGAGGTCGGCCCAGGCTTCTGTCGCGGAAGGATTGTAATTATTACGTATGTCACGTTCCTTGGCGATACCACCAGCGCTCCCGGCGGTAAGACAGATTGCTGAGTACCCTGCGTCTTTTGCTTTCTTGACGTGAAATTCGGTTACCTCGTCGTCAAGATGATATAGCTGGAACCACAATGGCCCAGATGTTGCAGCAGCAATTTCTTCTAATGTGTGACTGGCCCCGGTTGGCACTGCCATCAGCGTACCTACGGTTTGAGTGGCCTTAGCTACTGCGACCTCGGCGTCAGGATGTGCGGCCCACTGCGAGCCGGTCGGCGCTGCCATTACTGGAAATGAGATGCGGGTACCGAGTATCGTGGTGGACGTGTCAAGGTTGCTGACGTCGACTAGGAATCGTGGCCGAGTCATTATGGAGTCGAAAGCCTCACGGTTCCTACGAATAGTGATCTCGTCTGTAGCTCCGCCAGCAACATAGTCCCACAAGTCATGCGGCATGATTTGCTTCGCCATCTTTTCCATATCGTACAGACTGACAGGATTCATGGTGAGTTCACCTCATGTCCTCTAATCACGGCTATTGTCAAGAAAATGGAAACCCGCCCCTTACAAGCAGGAGGCGGGCTTCCATTCCCCGTTACGTCTTCGGTTCCTGATGGCATCAGGTGTACTAGATACAGCATGTGTTCCCGGTCGCCCCCGCATAACGGTGAGTGACAGTGGCTGACCCCAGTTGAGGAACAAACTCAATTTGTCCGTATTCGTTAGTGTGAGAAGACATTCAAGAAACCACTTGGTCTCCAACTTGGGAGGGATATTCTCAAGTGGCAGCTTGACATGTTCTAATCACACCAGACTCGTTGAGCGGTCGCGCTCTGGTACCTGTCATCGTCACAGCCTGTGGAAAGAGATTAGATTATGCTGCCGAAACGTGTCAAGGTGTGGTCGCAGTACATTCAACGGTTAGAACTTCTTGTTTGACGGGCGTATCTAAAACCGCTCGGTTCTATGATGACGAATTTTCTAAACGGCTACGAATGTCTTGGGGCGTCTTATGAGAGAGCAAAGATGGTTCTTTTGGTTTTACGGAGGCGGCTTCTGTGATTAACCTTACACCAGCGAGATAGTCGGGAAGTTGAATATATTCCGCGGCCACGGCTCCGTTTAAATCAGCGAAGTGGGTGGTCGCATTGTGGTAATTTCCCAGAGGGAACGCCAGGCCTGTAACGGTGTATCCAAATGCAGCAAAAGCAGTTGCTTCGCAGACCCCGCCTGACATTAGCTGTCGCTGCGATTTGAACTCGCCGAGGCTTTTTTGCAACGAGTCGCAAGCGGAACTCAGGATCTGCTCGGCGGTTGCGGAAAAAGTGTACGCAGCGTCGCCTGTACGAATTATGGGACCTGCGCCTTGGACCACGCCGGGAATAACTGGGCTTGATTCTATCGAAACGATTATTGTTTCGGTAGGCAGTGTATTAGCTTCCGCAAGCAGCCTTGCGCCATATAATCCAATCTCCTCGGCACGGGTGAAGATACCGTAGACGTTTACGGCGGTTTTAGATTTAACAAGTTGGTCGAGGCTGGCTAAAATGGCTGCACAGCCTGCGAGGTCATCGACTGCGCGCATTCTAACCAAGTTGTCTTCAAGAACGAAATCAGGCAGATCAAAGACGATCGGTGATGGGATTGGCAGATCTATCTTGGCGCGGGGATGCACAAATATCAAACGCTCTCCTCGGCGGTCGTCAGGTGCAGCTGACTCGGGGTGAGGGGTTGTAAAAGCAGGTATTCGATTCCCATCTGGAGATAGGATAAGGACTGGGATAGTCTTTGCAATTGCAGCAGATGGAACACCGCCTGATGCCTTGGCTATCAGGCCGTGGGTACTGGTCTCAATGACCTCAAACCCGGGGTGGTCCATGTGTGCCACGAAGGCGATTGCAGGGGTCTTACAGCGACTGTCTTGGTGGTGCCCTATGATATTTCCGAAGGAATCGCGAACGTACGGTATTGATAGCCGATTTAGCGTCCTCTTCACGTATTCTGCAGGCCCGCTTTCAAAGAAAGGTGTGGCGGGATAAGAACCCAAATCCTTCAGAATGTTGGTTGCAATGAGATCCTTATGGTCCATGCTGGCTCTTTTCAAATGATGGATGCAGGGTAGCAATTACCAAGCTGGTTGCACAAGGCGGCACCGTTGAATGCCTGATGCCTATGACATATACTCGCCTCACTGCTAGTTCTTGATCCAAATACAAATCCGACGGAGGTTATTGTATGAGACTCGGCTATTTCACGATGCCTTTGCATCCGCCAGGTTCCAACTTTACCCAAACGCTTCAGGATGATTTGGAACAGATGACCGTACTCGACCAGTTGGGATATGAAGAAGCATGGATCGGTGAGCACTTCACCTCAGAATGGGAGAACATACCTGCGCCTGATCTGTTTATTGCCCAGGCCTTGACTATGACCGAGAATATCATGCTTGGTACAGGCGTAACTTGTATGCCCAACCATAATCCGTTTACTGTTGCTCATCGTATAGCTCAATTAGATCATATGGCGCGGGGGCGGTTTCTTTGGGGGATAGGTTCGGGAGGTTTCCCAGGAGATTTTGATGTCTTCGGATTCGATCCTGCTACTGGTGACCAGAGGAAGATGACTGCTGAGGCGCTAGACCTCGTTCTAAGGCTGTGGAGAGATCCCAAACCGGGTGTGTACAAAAGTAAGTGGTGGGAATTCAGAGTACCAGAAGAGGTGGACTCTTATGGTCAACGTTGGCATATTAGGCCGTATCAGCAGCCACATCCGCCCATTGGTGTTGCTGGGGTGTCACCCAGATCGGAAACTCTCTATCT
>JASMAO010000024.1 GCA_030754315.1 SAR202 cluster bacterium | reverse complement strand
TATGGGGAACTTGACTGGTGCATTGGAAGATTACAACGAGTCAATAGAACGAGAGCCTAACCAGACCTGGGCATATAACAATCGTGGACTAACCTACGGTGATTTAGGCCAATTGGCTAAGGCAATCGAAGATTTTGACCGTGCTATTGAACTCGACTCGGAATTTGGGGATGCGTACTTGAACAGGGCTGAGACCAGAAAGACTCAAGGCCTATTTTCTAAAGCACTGGATGACTATAATCGCGCGATCGTATTGGAACCAACTAATGCCCGTACCTATGCAGGGCGAGGACTGTTGTTTGTGCGAATGAACCGGCTCGACGAAGCAGAGAAAGATATAAATAGGGCTGTGGAACTTGGTATCCCTGAGACGGCATTTCTTCGAACTAGGGAAGACATTAAAACACAGAGGATCGGATTTCAAAGGGCTCTGGTATCGGAGACTGCATCAACATCTTCAGCCTCAGATGCATCTAAGTGATGCTTCATGTTTTATTGAAAGCGCTGGGTTTGTGCGCGGAAGGTTGCTGGGTTTACACATCTATCGTCAGTAATTCTTGATCCCAGATCACTTCGTGGGGAAAGTGAACCCTCTTTTGAGTGATAGTGATCTTATCCGTGTGTCATCCTAAAGGGGCTCATTAAGAGAAAAAGGATTCGAGCCAAAATTCCATTTCACTGTGGGTCACGTTAAGACCTAGAAAATCCTTCAAAAGTTTTCGTTGAATTTAGAGAAAGAATAATATCCATGGCAAAGCCGTGTAAAATCAACAGCACACTACTCGGGCGCAACCTAAATGACACTACCAACTAGATTGAACTTCGGCATTTTTATGGGACCGTTTCATTGGCAATTAGAGAATCCCACGCTTGCTTTGGAAAGAGATTTAGAGTTGCTTGAGTGGCTTGATTATCTAGACTTTGATGAGGCGTGGATTGGAGAACATCATAGTGGGGGATGGGAGATTATAGCGTCACCAGAATTATTTATTGCTGCAGCTTCCCAGCGCACTAAACGCATTAAACTTGGCACCGGTGTGATCAGTCTCCCATACCACAATCCATTGATGGTAGCGAACAGAATGGCTTTGTTGGATCATATTTCGAGAGGCCGTGTAATGATGGGGGTTGGGCCGGGAGCCCTGGTCTCAGACGCTTACATGCTTGGTATAGAACACATGACCCAGCGGCCGCGTATGGACGAATCGCTTGGTGTCATAATTCGGCTGCTGACTGAGACCGAACCTATATCATACGAAACCGACTGGTTTAAGTTGCAGGAGGCAACCATACACTTAAGGCCGTATTCTCAGCCCCATTTTCCTATTGCGGTAGCGGCAGCGCAATCACCTTCTGGATTGGTATTGGCAGGAAAACATGGTACAGGGGTATTGTCGATTAGTACTATCAGGACCGGGAGTGTCAGGGAGACTCTCGCCGATTTTTGGAAAATTGCCGAAGATACGGCTGCTGAACATGGAAAAACCGTGAATCGAAAGGAATGGCGTCTTGTTGTTCCAACGTACCTTGCTGAGACAAAAAAGGAAGCTATTGAGCAAGCACGTATTGGGGCAACCCGTTATCAAAAGGAATACTTTGAGGGCACCATGGGATTCCCAGAAATGCCTGATGTTCCGCCCGGAAAGATCGTTGAGACTATGGTCGAAAATGGTGTCTGGTGCGTAGGAACACCAGACGACCTGATAGCGACAATTAACCGGTTGGATGAAGAAAGTGGCGGTTTTGGAGGGTTGTTAATACAAGCCACAGAATGGGCTAACCGGGAGCAAATGATGCGTAGCTATGAACTGATCGCACGATATGTTATGCCACAATTCCAAGGATCCCTGGTTAGTTTAGCAAATTCACAGAAATGGTCCGCAGAAAAACGAGTTGACCTTATGTCGAAACGGGACCAAGCGATAGCTGCGGCCACAGCAAAGTTTGAAAAAGACCAGAAGCAGCCGTAAAGAAATGTGATGTTAAATATTCAGGCGGGCCGGGGTGACTACTAGCACCAAGAATTAAGACGATAAACCAAAATAAATATCGAGCATTCTACAACTGGCACGCGTCATTCTCGATAGCTGAGTGGTAAAAATCACCTAACTGAAAAGCCACCTGCTAAACAGGTGGCTTTTCGACTATTAACTCGGTTACTCCCGGGGTTTATGTACCGTTAGTTTTTATGAATTGGGGTTTTTCGTATGTGCCGTCGACTATAGATATCGGATCAAGCTTCATATGATCCTCGAGTAGGGTTGTGTAGGCCTGACGGAAGTCCATTGACGGTTTTAGATCGCCTTCCACTAATTCTTCGGGCTTGATAGAAGGATATTCGCCATAAATACCACCACTGACTCTTGGGCCAATCGCGAAGGCGACTCCTCCAGCACCATGGTCAGTACCGGTGCCGTTTTCCTTAACCCGACGACCGAATTCGGTGAAAATAAACATGACGACGTTTTCGTCCGCATCATTCTCTCTGAGGTCATCCCAAAAGTCTTGAATGGATGTAGAAACTTCGTTCCACAACTTGGGGTGAGCTGTCGCTTGACTAGCATGGGTGTCATATCCACCATGCTCTGTGTATAGGATCCTGGTACCCAGCCCAGCCTGATGGATCATCGAGATATCCTTCATCTTTTTGGCAAGTGGAGAGTTTGAGTGTTCCACCTGGGAGTCGTACATTTGAGGGGCGGTTTTGAGCATGTCAGCTCCTCTTAGGGCATCTAGACCCGTTTGTCCTAAGTAGTCCATGACAGGTCCCTGACCCAGCGCAGGAGCGTACATTTTTTTGAACCTTTCCAACATTCGGTCACGTTTGTCCTTCTCCTCAATTGCCGTGAGCATGCCATATGAATTAAGGTCTGCAACAGATGCGACTGAGGCGCCGGGAGCGACCAGTGCCCTCGGTAGGCCTTGCCCTACATTGACGGCAGTCACGGGGTTCTCACCTTTCGGATCGAGCTGCCTAATAGCCCTGCCTAACCACCCTTCTTCGCCAATCTTTTCGGTATCGATCGTGTGCCAGATATCCATGCATCGGAAGTGGGATCTGTTGGAACCTTCCCAGCCAACGCCGTGGAGTATTGCCACGTTCCCTCTGTCCCACATCTCTTTGATCGGGGCCATTGTTGGGTTAAACCCGATATCGTCGTTCAACTTCAGGACGTCGTCCTCGGGAACTTGTAGATTGGTCCTGTTATCAGCGTAGAGGGGGTTGCTGTGTGGAACGACCGTGTTCAAGTAGTCGTTTCCACCACTCAATTGAAGTATAACCAAAACCGGATCTTTTTTCGCCGTGGCCATGAGACTCTCCTTAACTTTTTTATCTTACTTCTGCTACCCGTACTTGATGGTTATTTCGAAATTGACCAACAGGGAGGCACTATAAAGCAGGTTCTCAACCGACCGCCCAGACGTCTTCAGGAAGTGTATGTTCAATGGGTGTTCCTGATTTCTTACTGTCTATCGGACTCCTAAGTGTATGACGATAATTGGAAGGCCTTCTAATGTCAACCTAATTCATGTCTATCTAGCTGGGTTTGATTACCTACAAGACTTTACAAGTCTATATTATCGGACTGAAGAGAAAATTGCAGAAGAAATACATCGGAGATTTGTGCGTACTACTGGGGAGGCGAATCATGGTAGGTGGATCAGATATTCGGAATGTTGCAGTGATCGGTGCTGGTCTTATGGGGCATGGTATCGCCTTAGATTTTGCCCTTTCAGGATACAATGTTCGGCTACATTCAAGGACCGAAAATAGCCTGAAGCGTGGATTCGCTATGCTCCAAAGTAGCGTCCAGAGGCTGATTAAGATTGGCGTTTTAAAGCAAGATGAGAGTAAAGAAGTTCTAGAGAAGGTAACGTTGTCCTCAGTACTGAGTGACTCTTTAGCTGATGTCGATCTTGTCGTAGAGTCTGTGTATGAAAATGTCGAATTGAAGAGGCGTGTTTTTCAGGAATTAGGTCGTATTGCACCGCGTGCAGCAATTCTGGCCAGTAATACCTCTGGAATTATGCCAAGTAAATTCGCGCTGGATTCCGAACGGCCTGACAAGGTTCTGGTCACTCATTATGCCAACCCTCCATTTTTGATACCAACAGTAGAATTGGTTCGAACGCAATATACCTCTGATGAAACCATATCGAAGGTATGCGATTTTTATGCAAAATTAGGAAAGCGTCCCATTGTTGCTCAGAAAGAGGTTCCTGGATTCATACTGAATCGTCTTCAACTAGCACTGTTTAGAGAAGCGTTATGGCTAGTAGAAAACGGAGTGGCTACACCACAAGACGTTGATTTTGGCATCAAGAGTAGTATTGGTCGAAGGTGGTCTGTAGCTGGTGTTTTTGAGGTGTTTGAATTAGCTGGACTAGATCTCGCTTCAGAAATAGGGCGCCATATTTTCCCTCATCTCTCTACAGAAAAGGAAGTGCCACGCGTTCTTTTGGAAAAAGTTGCTTCTGGCGATGTTGGCGCCAAGTCTGGAAAAGGGTTCTACGAGTGGGCTCCAGAGTCCGTAGAAGAATTGCAGCAAAGGGTGGCCAGGGCGCTTGTCACAATTGAGTCATGGCAGGATTTCCATTCGCTCTGATGCCTCGATTGGAAGGAATCCTCAAACAATTGTCCAATTCCGGTGGGTCCGTAATTTGGCAATGTCGTTTCCTGTCTTTTGGTATTCTTTCCGGGTTTTTCCATATTGACCCGTGTAAGGTACAAGATTAAACTCCAATTTAAATAATTCCGGTACTACATGGAGGGACCCGAGCATGGAATTAACTCAACAACAGGTCAATTTTTTTAACACATTTGGTTATCTGGCTTTCCCTGGCCTATTCGCAGATCACATCGACAGAATCACGGAATCGTTCGAGCAAGTGTGGACCACAAATGGAGGTGGCCACTATGGCAAACCCCATGATAACCAGCGTCGCTCGGCGCTGATCCAATTTATTGATCAAGACGAATACCTGAGCAGTCTGATCGATGACCATAGGATAGACGGGGTCATAACGTCACTACTTGGTAATGATTACAACTATTCAGGCAGTGATGGCAATTACTATGTTGGAGACACCCCGTGGCACTCAGATGGCTACAAAGAAAAAAGTATTATCTCTCTAAAAATGGCATTTTACTTGGATCCTGTGGACAAAGATTCAGGGTGCCTTAGAGTCATTCCTGGCAGTCATATTTATGGGGATGGATTTGCTCACACCCTTGAAGAGGTTCGTAGTGGTCAAATTACTGGTGGAACTCAAAGCAGCAGTGAAGAACTCTGGGGGATTTCGCCTAGCGATGTACCATCAGTTGCCTTGGAAAGCCATCCCGGCGACCTTGTGATGTTCAATCACTGTATAAAGCATAGCTCTTGGGGTGGTGGCACTCGTAGAAGGATGTTCACACTGAACTTTGAGGAGCGTTATAGTGAAGATAATCTTGATGAACTCAGGACTGCAATGGCAACTGAGACAAGATTCTGGATTGATCGTAACTATGGTGAGGCCATTGTTCGCACGGCCAACCCTAAACGAATGGTGCATCTAGAGCAGAGAATGGCCAATGATGGGCATATGGCTGAACTGGCGCGTAAAAAACGGGCCGAAATGGAAGAACCGAGTCGTGGTTGAATCCAGGGGCATAGAACGCTCGCTGGAACAAAATCTGGGTCCCATCTAATATTTTTGGCAAATTGAGGTACATTCTTTTCACATGGCCTGAATCTGTTGCAGGTGTTCTAGGTATGGTGCGGGCTAGTGTTATGCTTCGCCCACGGTATAATCCTACCGAGTTTACCCAAAAACCCCAGAATTCTGACTTCTGCAGAACCTTCGAAAGATAGATACGTAAACTGGAAAAGACGATACTATTGTTGACAGCAGTAGGGAAATCGCTTGGTTGATGGATCCAACTAGGAGTTTTTGGGCGTGTTTACCCTTAATGATGGAGACTATTAATGCCTAATGCTATCCATGAAACCCAACGCTTAGGGCAATCTATTTGGTATGACAACATGCGGCGTAGCATGATTTCATCAGGTGAGTTGCAGCGCTTGGTAGACATAGGAATAACTGGCATCACGTCGAATCCTACGATATTTGAAAAAGCCATAACTGGCAGTGCCGACTACGACGAAACGCTCTCAGCACTAGTATCTGAGGAGATGGGAGTTGTGGAATCGTACGAAGCTCTCACTGTAGAAGATATACAGAATGCCGCTGATATCTTACGTCCAGTGTACGAAACCACGAATGGTATTGACGGATATGCAAGTTTAGAAGTCAGCCCACTGCTTGCTCAAGATACCGATGGCACGGTGGAAGAGGCAACGCGTCTATACGGGACGCTTAACAGACCGAATGTATTGGTTAAAGTCCCGGCGACTCGTGAAGGTATTCCTGCCATCAGAACATTAATAGGGCAGGGCATCAATATCAATGTCACTCTGATCTTTTCTTTGAACGCTTATGCGGATGTGATGGAGGCGTACATTGCCGGTCTCGAAGATTTGGCACGAAATGGAGGTGACGTTACAAAATCAGCCTCAGTAGCATCATTTTTTGTCAGCCGTTTAGACACAGTGGTAGACGAATTAATCGAGAAGCATGAAGATAAACGACTCGCTGCACTTTATGGGATGGCTGCGGTATCTAATGCTCAGTTGGCTTACCAAGCGTTTAAGGCTAAGTTTGGGGATGAACGGTTCGGGTTGTTACATTCTATGGGTGCTAAAGTACAACGACCTTTGTGGGCCAGCACGGGTACTAAGAATCCAGAGTATAGCGATGTACTCTATGTCGAATCACTGATTGGGCCAGACACAGTCAATACTATGCCAGAGGCTACACTGACAGCTTTTCTGGAACATGGTTCCGTTGAAGCAACGCTTGAGCATGGTGTGGAAGATGCTACCAATGCCATCAAAACTCTTGAATTTGCCGGTATCAGTATGGACAAGATCACATCAGAATTACTGGTTAATGGAGTCAATGCGTTTACAGACTCATTCAACAGCTTACTTGGAAACATTGCTGAGAAATCATCAATCATGAGTGATGCAGAAAAACACCGTGTCGCTTTGGGTTTGGGCGTTCAGGCCAATGCTGTCGATGAAACGTTTGTGGAACTTCTTGATCGCAACATTGCTTCAAGGATTTGGAGTCTAGATCACACCGTTTGGAGCGACGATGCTACAGACATTGATAATAGGCTAGGCTGGCTCACTATTGCCGAAGATATGGCCTTGTCTTTGGGACATATCCAGAGTTTTGTTGAGGAAATTAAAGACGCAGATTACACGAAAGTGATGCTTTTGGGTATGGGAGGAAGCAGTCTGGGACCAAGGGTATTGAGAGATATTTTTGGTACGAAAACCGGGTATCCGGAACTGACCATACTGGATTCCACATATCCTAATGTGATTAGAAAGGCCGCAGAATCCAGTGATCCTTCTCGTACACTGTACCTAGTCTCATCGAAATCGGGTACCACCAAAGAGACACTCATGATGTATAGGTACTTCCGGGATTTGGTTGAGAAGTCTGTGGGAAGAGTTAATTCAGGTGACCATTTTGTTGCCATAACTGAGCGCGGTAGTCCTTTGGCTAGAATGGCCCATTCTGAAGGATTCCGGAGGATATTTGAGACTAATGTGGACTTCGGAGGTCGATACTCTGTATTGTCGCACTTCGGATTGGTGCCTGCCGCTATTACTGGTGTCGATATCGAGCTACTTCTTCGTCGGGCTATTCGAATGCAGCGACGATGTTCTGAGAATGAAAACAATTCAGCGGTTTGGTTATCAGCGGCGATAGGAACTCTGGCTCGTGCTGGCCAAGACAAATTGACCTTTTTGACCTCTGGTGCCATAGCAGCTTTTGGCCCTTGGGTAGAACAACTTATTGCTGAGAGCACTGGTAAGGATTGTGCCGGTATTCTTCCTGTAATAAACGAATCGATTCTGGAAGCGGTTGATTACGGTAGGGATAGACTCTTCGTTTACCTAAGGCTGGTCGGCGATGATAACGATGCAACGGATGTGGCTATCAATGAATTACAAAAATTAGGACACCCTACCGTTCGCATTGATATTAAAGATAGGTACGACATCGGCGCAGAATTCTTTAGGTGGCAGTTCTCGACAGCGGTGGTGGGCTCTATGTTAACAATCCAGCCATTTGATCAACCTAACGTGCAGCAGTCGAAAGAAGAAACAGCACACATTCTGAAAACCTACGAAGCAACGGGTTGCCTCCCTGACGCAAAGTCAGCCGAAGATGTTGCCACCCTCCTGGCTGCAACCAAAGCTAATGACTATGTGGCAATTCTCGCTTATGTAGACGAAACGCAGGAAGTTGGCGCGGCTTTGACGGATCTGCGGACAAGGATAACTAACCGATATGGCATAGCAACTACTGTAGGATACGGACCGAGGTATTTGCATTCCACAGGGCAGTTTCACAAAGGTGGTCCACGCACCGGTGTTTTCATAATGATCACAACTCCCCTTGTTGGAGCCGTCACCATTCCTGGAGAGAGTTGCTCTTTTGACACTCTCACTCAGGCTCAAATGACGGGTGATTTACAGGTGCACCAGCGCTTAGGCCATCGCGTTTGCCAAATCGAACTCGGTCAGGACGCCATTGAGGCCATATACGGCATCGAGATAGATTGATACACTAACTCTGGGCCACTAATTGGGTTGGTATACACTGGGTTTAGTTCTGTCATCATAGTGTTGATCAGTAGGTTGTCTAAGCAATCTGAGACAGATTCAAGAGTTTGGTCGTCGATATTTAGCGATCGTGACTCGAAGCTATTGACTCTAATCTAACTTCCGATCATCAGCTCTATTCGTCCGACGCGAAGATATGTTTGGCAATGATTTCGTGCATTACTTCTGAAGTGCCTGCTGCTATGGTCCAGAGTCTGTAATCTCTGGCGAATCGTTCAACCGGTAGTTCACGAATATAGCCATATCCGCCGTGTAGTTGAACGGCATCATATGCTATTCGATTCGCAGTTTCTGTGGCGAAAAGCTTAGCCATTGATACTTCTTTGACGCATTCCTTTCCGGAAACGAACTTCTCAATGGCGTGGTAGGTCAGTCTTCGGGCCGCTTCAACTTGGGTTGCCATGTTGGCAACTTTATGCCGGAGGGCTTGCATGTCCGACAAAGGAGCACCGAAGGCCTCTCTGTGGCTAAGGTATAGCTGGGTGTCATCCACCGCTTGGTGTGAGGCTGACACACTCAGAATAGCTGCAACTAAACGCTCCCGCTGCAGGCCTTCCGCTAACTGGTAGAATCCCTGGCCCTCTTTCCCAATCAGGGCATTTGATGGAA
>JASMAO010000023.1 GCA_030754315.1 SAR202 cluster bacterium | reverse complement strand
ACTGGGCAAGATCAAGCCAATCGCGGGGGAACACTTGTCGCAGATATGAATCAACCGGAAGCCAATCTGACTTAATAACCGCGCCAACCTTTGACTTTTCGCAGATTTTACGCAAATCGTCTATTAACCCGTCACTGACGTCCATGGCAGTAGTTACACCCTGTCTTACCAATTCCATCCCCTCCCATATTTTTGGAATTGGTCGGTTATGAGCGGCAATAAGATGTGACATAGTTTCATGTTCAAGCTCGATCCCATCCTCGATCACACGAAGCCCGGCTGCCGAGCAACCCAAATGTCCAGTAACCGCGATCTTATGACCAGGTAACGCGCCATCGCGAGTCAAGAGAACCGGAGAAGTGCCACAGGTTGCAACTGCTGTGCCAATCATAGCCAGCGTCACAAACATCACGGGCGATCGGACTACATCTCCACCGACCACCACACCTCCAAAGACGTTGCCAGCCTCTATAATTCCACGGTACATTTCAACAATACCGTCTACAGGCAAGTCATCGGTCAACCCGAGAGTCACCACAGCATAAATTGGTGCACAGCCCATCGCGGCAATATCGCTTAAATTGACGGCCATCGCTTTCCAACCGAGATCGGTCCAGCTTGTGGTTTCTTTGCGGAAATGCACATCTTCCACCATCGTATCCGTGGTCAGAATTTGCATCCCTGTATTGGACAGCCATGCGGCTGCGTCATCCCCCACAGGGATTTTCAATTCGAATCCGTGTTGACTCATCAACGGGAATGGGAACTGTTTCAGGCCATCAATTAGCTCGCTTTTCAAGAGATCAATGAGACCAAATTCGCCTACATCTTTAATTAACATAGTCTGGATTATACGTGCAGGCCGAGTCGCTCTCAATAAGAGACCAGTTGGCCAATATTATTTGTGCAGGAATTACCAACCTCACGTATCTCTCTAATTTCAAATCGTTTGACACTCCAATTGTTAACCAACATGCCATAGAATCAATCTTTGATTTTCGTTGCAAAATCAGCGATAGTAACACCCGATTAGGAGGACGTAATTCTTAAGAAATTCGGTAAATTAAAGAGAAAAAAACAACAAGGGAATCATCTTAAGGCACCACCTGGGCAGCACATTACAACGAAGTTCCCTGTTCTAACCTACGGTTCCACACCAGAGGTTGAACCCGACATCTGGAGATTCAAGGTATTTGGAGCCGTCGAGGAAAGTGTCACATTCACTTGGAAGGATTTTCTTGCCCTTGGGAACCTGATAATAAGCGCGGAATTCCATTGTGTAACCCAATGGAGCCGCTTAAACAATCTATGGGAAGGTGTACCATTCCAAGAGGTGTCAAAAGCTACCAAGCCCACACCCGACGCAAGATTCGTGATGATACATAGTTACGGTGGGTATACAACAAACATTGCTTTGAGTGTGTTGATGGATAATGATGTGCTTTTTGCTTACAAGCACGACAGCAAACCACTAGAACCCGACCACGGTGGGCCAATACGTCTAGTTGTCCCTAAACTCTACGGGTGGAAAAGTGCGAAGTGGGTGAACGGGCTTGAATTCTTGTCTGAGAACACCCCAGGATTCTGGGAACGTCGAGGATATCATATGGAAGGAGATCCTTGGAAAACGCAGCGTTTCCAGTAAAATTTTTCTGGCCCAAATACCATGTCCCCACTAAATGAGAAGAAATGCTTTAGGATTAGATATTAGACTGGCCGATCTATTATTGGTACCGGCACTTTGATCCGCGCGTCATGGTTTTTGTAGTACCAACGACACAGGTCGAAACGGGGAAATTTGGCCGATCAGTTTTCCCCTGGCAAAAACGGACCAACCAAATATTATCCTCTCAACCTTTATTCCAGTGCCCATTGATGATCTGCAATTATTAAATGCGCAGCACCACAGTTGACATGACTTATATCAACTTTTATACTGCCTAAGTAGTTTCTTATAACGACAAGCTCTCTTTCCATCAACTAAACTCTTAAGAGATATGAATCGATCACATGGTTATGTCGAAAGAACCAATCCATTTGTAATTTAGTGTGTCAGAAAAAAACAAATTCCATAGAAACAAATGACTCAATATAGGCAAGTCAGATCCAGTAGTTCGGCTCAAGAGGTTGAAGGCGTCTACATCATTAGTGTGGCCGCGCGGATTTTGGCCATGCACCCCCAAACCTTGAGAAAGTACGAGAGAATTGGACTTGTTCGTCCATCCCGTACAGTAGGGATGCTTCGTCTATACTCCGAAGAGGATATCGCCAGGTTGCGTTTGATCAAACATCTCGTCGGAGACCTAGGCCTTAATCTAGCAGGCGTCCAACTTGCTCTGGAATTATTCAACCACCTTTGGGAGGTTAGGAGAAATACGGGTAGAATCAGCGACCGTGAGGCTAGAGCCTATTTAATAGAAAATATTGATGGTGCACTGGAAATACTCCACGCTCATGACGCTTGATTGCGGGACATATTTAGCATGACAGTGGGAGGGACAATCGAATGACCGAGGACGAACGATCCGGGGAGGACGCTCCTCAGGACGATGTCTCTAAACTTCCTGAGACGGCGTCCCTCGAAGAGGAACTGGAGGAAGCCCTTCGCGAAAAGGACCAGTTCCGTACTATAGCTCAGCGTGCACAAGCTGACTTAGCAAATTACAAAAGACGAGCCGCGGAAGAATTCATGGAGGGAACAATATCAGCCAAGGCCCATATCCTAACCAAATTACTCTCCATCGTCGATGATCTAGACCGGGCTCTAGAGATGGTGCCGGAAGACGCAGTTGCACCAGGCTGGCTAGAGGGATTGAAGTTGGTCCAGAAAAAAATCACCCACGTCCTAGAAGGCGAGGGAGTGAGTAAAATCGAGCCTCTAGGACAGCCGTTTGAGCCATTTGAATGCGAGGCTATCCTATACGAGGAAACTCCCGGGGAGGAAGATGGGCAGGTCGTCAAAATAGTGCGCAATGGATATAAGCACCACGACCGTGTGTTGCGCGCCGCTCAAGTAATCGTCTCCAAAAACCAATGCGAACAACAAGAGGAACATTCTCAATCGGAGGACTTGTAATGGTGAAGATATTAGGAATTGACCTGGGCACTACTAACTCATGCATGGCCATCATAGAAGCTGGCGAGCCACGAGTTATAGAAAACGCCGAAGGAGCACGAACGACGCCATCCGTGGTTGGCGTTAATGCAAAATCGGGTGAAAGATACGTTGGGCTAACCGCAAAACGTCAAGCTGTTACTAATCCTGAAAACACGGTATTCTCAGTCAAGAGATTTATGGGCCGTCGATACGAAGACGATGCGATTCAAGGTGATATAAACCTGGTTCCTTTCAAAGTGACAAAACACTCCAACAACGATGCTCACATCTCCATGGCAAGCAAAGACTACGCACCTCCTCAAATCTCGGCAATAGTACTCCAGAAACTAAAACAGGATGCCGAGGCCAAACTGGGAGAAACAATTTCGCAAGCAGTCATTACTGTACCTGCGTACTTCAATGACAGTCAGCGAAACGCGACCAAAGATGCAGGTCGTATAGCTGGCCTAGAAATACAACGCATTATCAACGAACCAACTGCCGCCGCACTTGCATACGGGATAGATAAGAAAAAGGCGGATGAGACCATAGCGGTCTTCGACTTGGGAGGCGGCACATTCGACGTTACAATCTTACAACTCGGCGAAGGCGTCTTCGAAGTCAAAGCGACCAATGGAGACACTCATCTTGGCGGAGATGACTTCGATCAGCGTATTATCGACTGGATAGCGGACGAGTTTAAAAAAGACCAGGGAATCGACCTGAAACAGGACAATATGGCGCTGCAAAGACTCAGAGAGTCAGCCGAGCGTGCCAAAATAGAGCTTTCAACTTTGGGCGAGACAGAAGTGAATCTGCCATTCATAACAGCTGATGCATCTGGCCCCAAGCATCTAGTAATGACTTTGACTCGCGCCACCCTTGATCAACTCGTTGCAGATCTAATAGCAAAGGTAGTGGACCCGTGCAAGAAAGCCCTGGCAGATGCTGATGTAGCGGCCTCGGAAATAGACGAGATAATATTAGTTGGGGGCATGACTCGTATGCCTGCTGTACAAAAAACCGTAACCGAATTGTTCGGTAAAGAGGCCCACCAAGGAGTTAACGCGGATGAGGTTGTAGCTATCGGTGCTGCTATACAAGCCGGGGTCCTCCAAGGCGAAGTACAGGACATGCTACTACTGGACGTGACTCCGCTAACCCTAGGTATCGAAACTTTGGGAGGAGTAACCACCGCACTAATTCCACGCAATACTACTATCCCAACGGCCAAGAGCGAAGTCTTTACAACGGCTGCTGATAGCCAACCAAGCGTAGAGGTTCATGTGGTACAGGGAGAGCGGCCAACAGCGACCGACAATAAATCGATTGGCCGTTTCATGTTGGACGGAATTTTGCCTGCACAGAGGGGTACCCCTCAGATTGAGGTGACTTTCGATATTGACGCCAACGGCATACTGAACGTCTCGGCAAAAGATAAGGGCACTGGCAAAGAACAACGCATTACCATAACTGCCAGTTCTGGTTTATCTAAAGAAGAAATCGACCGTATGGTCCAAGAAGCAGCGGCTCACTCGGAAGATGATAAAAGAAAACAAGAATCTATCGAACTCCGTAACAACGCTGACAGTGCAGCATATCAAGCCGAGAAGATGGTATCGGAGAACTCAGACAAAATTCCAGAGGAACTCAAAGAAGACGTAAATGGCAAGATCATGAATGTGCGCACAACCCTGCAAAACGATGACATCGCACAGACCAAAACAGCAATGGAAGAGCTTCAGGCTGTGGTTCAACAAGTCGGGGAGCTTGTTTACAGCCAAGAAGCTTCTACTGAGACAACCTCAGAACCGCCATCTTCGAATGGTTCAAGTGATCCTACTGGAGAGGACGGAGAGAATTCTGAAACCGAAGGAACCGTTGAGGGCGAGTACCGAGAAGTCTAAAAGACCGTGGTTCTGAAATACAGAGACCTTATGCAAGTCTCCAGATCCCATTGAGAAAACCTAGCACTCCAGGAGAAAACGGGTCGCACTGGCAAAAACGATCGGATCTAGAGAGTGAAAGTCATGCACTTCCATGACGCCCTGAACTAGGTACTTCAATATTGTGTGTGGGGAAAATTAGACCACGTACCGTTTGAACGCTATTTTCGGCGAAAATCGCAGCGTCACGCCGAAGGCTGTCTTTGATCTGTAAATCCTTGTGATCAGTTAGCAATGATACACCGTGTTCCTTTTTGTATTTGGTAGGAACCCGTTCGGGAAAATCCTGTTGTGACATGACACCAAACGCGACTGACCACGCTCTGGCTACAGCTTGTATATCATAACCGCCGCCGCCTAAGCCAAGCCAGAGAGGCGCGAGGCCATTGAGTTCGGCGACCACATCCCCAAAACCCTGCACGGTTAGAGCACCGTGAGTAATGGGATCTGCGAAGTGTGAATCGACTCCCATCTGAGACACCAATACATCGGGCTGGAACGCACGCACTAATGGGGGAACAATTTCTCGGAAAGCCCACAGGTACAAGTCGTCAGTAGTGAACGGGTACAGGGGCAAATTAACTGAGTATCCACGTCCACGCTCCAACCCAATCTCGTGAGTAAATCCAGTTCCTGGGAATATGAATTCCGCAGACTCATGCAATGATATCGTCAACACCTTATCTGTGTCATAGAATGCGTGCTGAACTCCGTCACCGTGATGACAATCTATATCCACGTAGGCAATCCTCATTCCCTGATTAAGTAGATATTGGATAGCAATTACAGGATCATTGAAGATACAGAATCCCGATGCATACCCAGGCATAGCGTGATGAAGTCCACCAGAGATGTTAAACGCCGCTTGAACCTCACCTCTCACAAGCATCTCAGCCGCTTTTAAAGAGGCTCCCGTCGAAAGCATTGAGGCCTCGTACATGCCTGTGTAGACCGGATTGTCTCCGGGACCCAAATTAAACTCACCAGCATCGGAAAGATGATCACCCTGGCTCAAAATTTGGACAGCTTCAACGTATGCTCTGTGGTGAAATCCAAGCACTTCATGTTGCTCAGCATTCCTAGGCTCAACCACCATTACTTCCGTAGCATCAAAAGCACCCAATTCATCCAGCAAATCATAAGTATACTTAAGCCTGATAGGTTTCATTGGATGAACTTCACCCAACATGTGCTGAGACAATGTCTCGCCATAAACAAAAGCTGTTCTTCGGACCAATTAGACAACCCCTTTCAAAACAAGCTATGGGGGACGCATCAACGGGGCTTATTTAGGTTGATAGCAATCCGTCCTGTGAGGCCATGTGATTATTATTTAAATAAACCAGCTAAGATTACGGTCTCTTCGCCACAGGCACCCCTGAGATTTTGTTGCCTAAATTTCCCAGGTGGCTACAAGAGAAATTAGTTACGCCAGACTTGGAATTGTCAATCAACATCCCATTCAAAGAATTATATAGCCGACCATCAGAGGTTTCAGTAGCCAGTATGGTAATGCTCAAAAGAGCAGCGGCAGCCCTAGATTTGTTCAGCCGACAAATCCTCGTCTCGACGGGACCGACTGACTCTTCTAATCGTCCAATGTAATGCTAGGACCGTGGTAGAAAACACGAGTGCCATCGCTACCAAAAAATAACTGCTGATGGTCAAAAGATCCGGTTTTGAAGCTAATGGTGTCTGAGACGTAACTTTGGTGTTCCACGCTCCTTCTAGTTGATCAATAGTGATCCCAAACACCTCCTTGATGGCATCGTCAACACGAGCCCCTTCATTAATTACCATAATCAGGTCTGTCATTCGATTTGATCCATAAGATTCGAACATAAAAGCCACGATACTCCACGATTGAGCGTAAAAGAGCCGAACGTCCTCCGGTCTGCCAGGAACCAGATTCATATTACGCAAATAAAGCAGCCGTCCCTCTCGTATTGCTTTCTCGACTTCGAGTTGGCGGTGCGAAGAGGTACCTTCAAAGTACATAGCGAGCCCTTCATTTAACCATGCAGGAATCATCGATACCGGATTATCAACCGCATCGTGGAGCAGTAAGTGTGACATCTCATGAACCATGCCGTTACTGTCCAAACCGACAAGTGCAAACAAATCGAATTCACTGAAAGCGAATCCTCCATATACATGTTCTGCTCTTGCTGTATTGCTTACTAGGGGGAAGCCTTGGCCTGCCTCCCTTCTGTTATTAAAAATAACTCCGGTCTTGGATTGAACCACATCAAGTCCATAGACACCCCTCATTTCCTCGAGGCGATCATTTGCAGCCAAGGCGATTTCGACAACCGTGTCTCCAGGAATCCCATGGGTCAAGAGGTTAATAAATCCAACGCGATACTCTCTCCAATCGTGTCTGGGATCAAGATAGACGAACCCGTAGGTTGGGCTCTTCAGATTGACTCCCTTAGCGTCCCTAACAATATAGTGGTATTGAATTCTCACTCCACTAGGCATATAGCTGGAGCCATTGGTGGGTATCTTGAATCGAGACTTAACCCTTTGACCAGGTATAAATTCTGGGTAGCCATACACTGTGGAGTCGTGTTTCGCTATACGATAGACAATCTTGATGTCAACGATATCTGAATCAGCCTCAGCCTCCAGTTCTAACCAAATACCGCTAGGGAAGTCCACAACCTGGGACACAGATATAACCCTTATCGTATCGTCATCCCTCTCTGTCGCTTGCGCGTGAGCTAGATTCCCCTGCACAGAGGCGACAACCATTGCCAGGAAAATTAGCTTGGCCAACGAAGCCAGGCAGGCTAATCGCCTCATTTCCAATTCAGATTCCTACGATTCTGATTGCGGAGTGAGCTTTGTACCTTCGATTAATGTTAAGAAGCAATGCAGTGAAGCGTTCGACATATGTTGCGTTCTCAAGACCACCTCCATCGATTGCCCTCAGTCGCGGTATAGACTCCACCAAACCAAACACTGTATCCCTAGCATCACGATCGTTGGCACATACGACAACGTCAGACTCAATGGGATCTTCTGTTCTCCATAAATCATTGGCGCTAATGGTATGGAACGCAGCAACTACCTCACTCCGTGGGAGTATTGACTGTGCCTGAAGTGCCGCCGATCCTTCAGGAATCTCAACAGCAGAAGCCATTCCGCCACTGACGGTGACAGGAGCAACCGCATTTACTACAATTTTACCTGCGAGTTGGTTGGCAAGAGGCTCCAAAATCGAACGTTGCGCTGTATATGGCACTACTACAAAAACAACTTCACCCATCTGAGCCGCCTCGGCGTTCAAGGCAGCGGTCACCAATGATGAAGGGGCCCTCTCAACAATCTTCGCCACAGCCGCATCAGCCCTCGCTTTGCTCCTAGACCCGACGATAACCTTCTGTCCAGACAAAGCAAACCTGCGCGCTAGGCTTCGACCCTCCGGTCCCGTTCCTCCAATAAACCCAATCATTGAACCTCAACTCGGCAGGAGCAATTGGTGAGCGCCCTGCATGTTATCATCCGAGATTGTTGAAATCGTCTATTCCGACAAGAAGGGCGGCTTCACATCAGGCTCAACTGTTACATCGTGGGCATCAAACAATTCCCACGGGCTGAACGACTCCACAAACTCCTTAGCATCGTTCATCGTTGGAATCCCTTTCATAGCTCGACCTGGGTCGTACCCAAAGGTCTTCGCAAAAGCATCATATCCTTGTTTAGTCTCTCGAACACCACCTAGCTCCTCCCGCTGCCCTGACTCATTGTCAAGAACGAGCCTCTGTCCTTTTCTCCGTTCCTCCCAGTAGACTTTCATTTAATCACCCTCAAATCTGAACAAATCAATAAATCTTCAAACCAAGTTTACTCTACTTAGCATCCATCCAACCATGCAAGCCAAGACGTCACGGTTAAGCAAGCGTTAGACACGATGCACCCATTTTCTTACAATGAGGTCTACAGGAACCCGGGAGGAGATCAAGAAATGACCACCACAGCTACAGATTTATTGCGTAACATCGTCTTGCTATCTCACAGCGGTGCGGGAAAGACATTGCTTGGAGAAGCAATGCTCCATTCCGGTGGAGTCATAGACAGATTCGGTCGTACCGAAGACGGAACAACAGCATCTGATTACGAAGAGGAGGAAATCAAGCGCCAGGGCAGTGTGCAACTGTCTATCCTCAGATGTCCCTGGAATAACCACCAAATCAACATTATAGATACTCCAGGCTACGCAGACTTTCGCGGTGAGGTTATCTCCGGAACCCGTGTTGCTGACGCGGCAGTGTTCGTTGTAGAAGCATCAGCCGGTGTTGAGGTAGGAACCCAACAGACATGGCAGATAGCCGACCAACAAAAACTTCCAAGGCTCATTTTCATTAACAAGATGGATCGAGAAAATGCAGACTTCCAGCGGACGATGGAGTCCATTACTGAAAGTTTCGGTAGACAGTGTGTGGCCATTCAAATCCCCGTGGGCGCCGATACTAGTTTTACCGGCACAATCTCCGTACTCGACCCAAACACCACAATACCGGAGGATCTACAGGAGACAGTAGAGTCAGCAAGGGAAGCGCTAACTGAAGCGGCCGCAGAAACTGACGACGAACTTACAATGAAATACCTAGAAGGGGAATCTCTCTCCGACGAGGAGATCCGACAAGGCATTAGAAAGGGTGTGGCATCAGGCTCCGTGGTGCCAGTCCTAGTAGGCGCCGCAGCCCAAAAAATCGGTGCAAAGGAGTTGATGGAGGCAATCGTTGATTTCATCCCTTCACCGTCAGAATCGGATGCAATCAGTGCAACAGATAAGACTAATGGCAATGAAATATCCCTACCTCGTGTAGCCAACGGACCACTTGCCGCCCTGGTTTTCAAAACATCAGCGGATGCTTTCGTGGGCAAGCTTTCATATGTGAAAGTTTTGAGCGGAACCCTGAAGAGTGACTCACAACTCTGGAACACGAACGCTGAAGAGACCGAAAGAGTAGGCCAGGCTTTCGTCCTAAATGGAAAGATGCAAGAAAGCGTGGATCAACTCTTACCCGGCGACATTGGCGCTATAGCTAAACTAAATTCCGTGCTGACCGGTCACACTTTGGGAGACAAAGACACCCCTCTGGTCCTACCAGACCTCGAATTTCCAAGACCGGTGTACGACCGAGCCATCTATCCGAAGAGTAAAGCTGACTTAGACAAAATGACCACTGCCCTCGCAAGGATTGCCGAGGAAGATCCGAGCCTGAAAATTCGACGGGAGCCTATCACACTCGAGCTAGTACTAGCAGGTCTAGGCGACACTCATGTCTCGGTAGCAACCGAAAAAATGAAACGTAAGTTTGGAGTCGAGATCATCCTTAAACAGCCCAAGGTGCCTTACAAGGAATCTATCTCAAGTGCCACCAAGGTAGAATACCGACACAAAAAACAAAGTGGAGGATCCGGTCAATTCGGGCATGTGTGGCTCGAGATCCAGCCGCTGCCCCGAGGATCTGGATTTGAATTCGATGTCAAGGTAGTAGGAGGTTCGGTGCCTAGGGAGTATATCCCATCAGTCGAAAAAGGGGTTCGTCAATCTCTTTCCGATGGCGCAATCGCAGGCTTTCCTATAGTCGACTTAAAAGCCACTTTGGTGGACGGTAGCTCACACTCGGTAGATTCTTCGGGAATCTCTTTTGAGATCGCTGGGAACAGAGCCTTATCCAAAGGCGTCAGGGAAGCAAGCCCCACCCTGCTAGAACCGATCCTACACGCCAAGATAACCGTGCCGGACAATTACAGTGGCGATATCATAGGGGATCTCAATGGAAAGCGTGGCAAAATCCTTGGAATGAATCCCCTCGGTGACGGAACCAGTGAGATAGAGTCGGAAGTCCCTCAGTCTGAGATGCAACGCTACGCGACCGATCTTCGATCACAAACTCAAGGCCGCGGCTCATTCACTGTCGAATTCGCCCATTACGAGGAAGTCCCGGCACACTTAGTCGAACGCCTAGTTGATGAAACGAAAGACCCCAATGAGGCCAAGATTTAACGACCAAATTCTCAATACATTCCGGACAGGATCATTAATCGAACGAGAAGACAGTTGTCTTCATGTCGTTCTACAGGAGATAAAATGATTGCCGTATTTGTGACAATCCAAATCAAGAAGGGCTTCAAAGATCAATTCATGGATGCGTTGTTGGACGACGCTCTGGGGTCCATACATAACGAACCTAAATGTTACCGCTTCGACATTCTACAGAGTGACGAGGATCTGAACCGAATACACCTATACGAAGTCTACGAAGATGAAGATGCCATCGCGTCTCACCGCGCTCAACCTCACTTCACAAAATGGCTATCAACCGTCGAACCCTGGTTCGACGGTGACCGGACTCGGATTGAAATGCATACCGTCTTGCCTACTGACGAGACCTGGCGCGGACAGAAGCAAACGCTCAAGGAGTAGAACGCGAGGGTAGGGTTTGGCAGCAAGCCCAGTTAAAGATTCGGAACAAGCCAGCCCGGAGGCACTTGACTATGCTATTCAACAAGGCAAGAACTGTCGAATATATGTGCCGATACGATCTCGAAGC
>JASMAO010000022.1 GCA_030754315.1 SAR202 cluster bacterium | reverse complement strand
CATTAGACGCGGGTGCTGTTCCCATAGTGATAGGACAAAACTCACCGTGCGGTTCTTACGCCATCGCCAAACCCATCGCCGAGCGTACCGCCGGCAGCGTAGGATGCGTCAGTCTCGACACACATTGGGACATACAGCCTTTGGATCACCTCACAGGAGATCCTCGGATAGCCGGATCAGCCAGTTGGAAACACAAAATGTACGAATTCCATCGCAACATGTCGCCTAAGAACCTAGTCGAAATCGGAGAGCGCGGTATGTTGGAGAAGAAGGAGTTGGTCAGAGAGTTCATCAAGCAGGGCGCTAGGTTTATATCATCTTGGGAGATACGCACGAGTTTGGGTATCGAAGGATTGATATCCGAATTAAACCGTGCCTACGATGGTACAGAGACGGTTTACGCCCATTTTGATATGGACGTTATGGGAGGAGCGGGCCCAGCGTCAGGAGACATCCTAGGGGAAGCGGCTGAACCCATAGCGCTGACAGATTACGAGATCATTCGAATCGCTCACGAGGTTGGGAAGCGAGGACTTTCCGGCCTGTCATTTATATGTATACCCCCTGGATCCGCTCTAGTTTACCGTGTGGTAGTCTACGTGATCATGTATATGTTGGCCGGACTATCCATGCGTAGAATGGAAGCTAACCCAAACGCTAATCATGTGGCTGTAGCACCTTAAGACATGCAATTCCAGCCAATCATATGTTGACCTCGCTGACTCCAAAGTAGTATGTTCGAAGGGCACTCCACTCAAGAAAACCCCAAACAATTGATCGGTAAAGTTACGCTGGTTTCCAGTATTGACGGACAAATGAAAATCGAATTAGACTTTGATTTTGGATTCGGTCCGTATAACCTTGGCTAATCAAATAGAACACTAAGACGCAACCGAGCGGAATTCAGTCCCGCAGACATCCACTAGCAACAGGAGGTTAGTGTGGAATACTCTAAATCTGAGACGATCGAAGCAGGCATGCGATTTAAAACCAAGAGCGGTATCATCGTTGAAACTACGGGAATTACTATGAATGTAGAATCTACTGAAGTGTTTGTACACGAGGTGGAGATCGTAGAGGGAATAGGCCAGAGCAATCGCTACTATCACAACCTAGACACAGCGAAACCGATTTAGATCAACTTCTGATCAAAATCATCATTTCCTCTAAAGTGGACAGAACTCCACACAGAAAACAAAGCCATATCAACGAAAAGCAGGCAGTTGTCGGCTACTCAAACAGAGTAGTGGCTACTTTTCGGAACCCACGAATTAAAGCAGTCTTTTACACGCTGAATACCATGGTTGGCTAACGAAGTTGAATTCACAGTGATTCGCTCCAGAAAGCTACCCCAACAAGGCCTGGTCCAGTGTGAGATCCCATGACCGGTGAACACTCGCTCACATAAATCTCTTGGCACTCAAACAAATTTTCGATCTTGTTCCGGATTTCGTTAGCTAATTCCGGTGAATCACCGTGCATTACAGCAGCATGCAATCGGCGAGATCCAGCGCGTTCTTCTAAAATCCGCATGAGCTTTTCCGTGGCGCGACTGGTGGTGCGCGGTCTGCCGATGTTGAAAATCTCCCCTCTTCGAAGTTCAAACAGAGGCTTGATTCTGAGTGCAGCGGTACCTGCGTAAGATATCGCCTTTACACGACCACCCTTCCATACGAAATAGAGTGTGTCTAGAAACGCAAGCAAGGTAACATTCTCGATCACCGATCTGGCAGCTGATATTGCCTGAACCAGTCCGCCCCCTCGTTCGGATGCTCTAACTGCCGCCAAGGCAACCAACCCGTGCCCACCCGCCGCGCTTTCTGTATCGATAACCGAAATCTCTGTATCAGGCAATTCATTAGATGCCTGCATCGCCGCAGCCCGGGAAGAGTAATATGATGAGCTAAACCGCGGTGACACCGTTAAACACAAAATCGACGAGGCACTTTTGGAAACATCCCTGAACGCATTTAGGAAGGCGCCGGGAGACGGCGCGGACGTAACAGGAGGCACCTTCAAATTGCGCCGCATTGTTTGATAGAAAGCAGATGAAGACAGATCCACCCCATCAAGAAATGTGCTGTCTCCAAGTGTCAATTTCATAGGTACAACACGTAACGGAATATTACTGTGAATAGGACTGGGGAGACATGCAGAGCTGTCAACTACAATTGCCAACCTATGCTCCCTAACTTTTGTAACAGCGTTCTTGGTAGATTTTGGCACGGAGTTTAATCCTATTTTGTTAACATCGTCAGTAAGTAATAGCCCTACTCCAGGAACTCGATACGAAAAGGGAGCATATCCAAGATTACACTACTGAATTACGAGCGCGTAGTTGTAAACGGGTCACAATTGGAGACCGGACTCACTCGGCGCAGTTAAACACAGGCAGCCTCAAGATTGATATCTGCAAATAGCATTCACTATCGCCCTTATCCTTCTTGCAAAGAAGTAAGCAGTCAACCTCCATATTGGCAAGTGGCTCATTCTCAGATCAAAAACTTCCGTTGAGCACGACATTAGACTGGGGTACAATGTTTTGTAACCCTCATTGAACAACCCACAAACGCCGCAACGACCAGTTAAAGCATAATATCGCCAATTCTAATTAACCACCTCAATCTCCAAACAGACAATCCAAGGAAATTTAGGAGTCTACGTTGACGAGGAACCAAGTCCAAAGGGTGCCCGGCACCCAAGATATAATCGACCAAGAGCATGGGTTGATGAGTGCTGCTATCGACCTCATCAGTTCCTTATTCACCAAGAATAACTATGCAATGATCGACACTCCTATACTTGAAAAAACGGAACTTTTCGTTCGCAAGTCAGGTGGGGAACTCACGGGACGTCTCTACAATTTCATTGACCCCGGAGGCCTCCGTGTAAGCCTACGTCCCGAATTCACATCCTCCGTTATAAGACACTACGTTGAGCACCAAGACGCGATGTCTTCCCTCGTAAGATGGCAGTACGCTGGACCAGTATTTCGTTATGAAAACGAAGATGCAACTGGTTTCCGTCAATTTACCCAGGTAGGTGCAGAGCTAATTGGAGGCAGTGAATTCGAAGCTGACGCTGAAATTATCTCTCTAGCTCTTTCTGGCCTGGAAACCATTGGACTCAAAGATACACAGGTACGTATTGGCAACGTAGGCATCCTGCGACAACTCCTCTCCAATAATGACCTCTCAGAGTCTGCTATCGCTTTTGTGGTAGCAAACACTCAGTCTTTGAAGAATGGAGAATCGAGCGTGTCGGATTTGATGGACCGAGCTGCCGCAGTAGGTATTCTAAAAATTGGCGATGCAGATTTTCCTAAATCCGAACAATCGGGAGACGAGTTCAGTGGTGAGTTCTTGGAACAAGTAGTCTCAGAATCTCTGGATAGATCTTACGGTCGCAGAACAGCAAAAGAGATAGTCGATCGCCTTAAGCGTAAAATGTTTGAGGCTGATGATCCCAAAGCACTAAAGACCGCCTTGGATCTAACTGCTGAGATTTGCGGTCTAGAGGGGAATCCAGACCAAGTGATTGAAAAGTACCTTGAACTGGCAGGATCTCATGGGATCCAAACCAACGCTTTGGGAGGGATTACTAAACTGATGTCATCTCTTACTGATGCAGGAATAGAAAATACCAAAATAGCTTTAGACCTTGGTCTAGTTCGAGACCTTTCATACTACACTGGCCTTACATTTGATCTCCTTGCGAACAGTTCAACCTCTCCAGTGCGTGTTGGAGGTGGGGGACGGTATGACGGTCTTGTCAAGGCTCTCGGTGGTGAACATGTACCAGCCCTTGGATTCGCGTACTCACTCGACGACATTGTTATAGCCAACCGTGAGGAGGCTAGTAAAAGTTGAACATCAACAACGGCCTCAGACTCGCGATCCCAAGTGACGGGCCTCTATATGAGCCGGCGCTACTCTTCTTGAGATCTTGTGGACTTGGCATTCTGAGAAACAACGCGCGACGTTACGACGCGGAAATACCAGCACTTCCAGGTGTCACCGTGCACTTCCAGAGGCATCGGGACATCTTCCAGAAGATCGAAGAGGGGAGTGCGGATACGGGCATTGTTGGGTATGACGGGTTCTCAGAGACACGTACCAACAATGGGACTTCTGAAGTCGTGATCAAACAACTAGGCTTCGGTCACTCTCAGCTCGTTTTCGCCGTTCCAGATTCGTGGGTGGATGTCACTTCAATCTCAGACCTAAGCGACATCTCACGTGAATTTCGAGAAAATGGGAATGATCTTCGTATCGCTACGAAATTCCCCAGATTAGTAGAACGGTTCCTTTTGAAGAACGGCTTGAATTACTTCTCCCTGGTCAAGGCAAGCGGAACTCTCGAGGCAGCGCCATCTATGGGCTACGCCGACATCATAGCTGATCTCTCATCAACTGGAACCACCTTAAGAGAAAACCATCTCAAAACCCTCAGAGGGGGCATAGTTATAGCATCAGAGGCGTGTCTGATCGCCAACACCCAAGAGATGTCTTCTTCACCGGAAAAATTGTCGCAGGCTACAGCGATGGTAGATCGATTTGAGGGACACTTGCGATCACTGGATTACTACAGCGTGACCGCGAATATACAAGGTACATCAGCAGAGGAAATCGCGATGTGCATCCTCGATGAGGATGACATCTCAGGTTTGACAGGACCAACCATATCCAAGGTATACACCAAAGGGGACAACAACTGGTATGCCGTCACTGTGATGATCCAACGAGACAAACTACTAGACTCGGTAGATCGATTCCGGGGCATAGGCAGCGGCAGTATCACAATCACACAACCGAACTACGTCTTTGACTCCCGCTGCAAGGCAGCCTCGCGTCTAACAGGTAAAGAGTGAATACCTGCATGGTATTCGTATTCGGTACCGTCTCCACTCCCACTACTCCATTACAGCTACAGGAGTTAATTCTTTGAATATTGTGTACGGTCTGTTAGATGCGAAGAAAGCTCTCCTTGATCTTCGAGATCTGGAAGGGTCAGACCAATACGAATCTTCCAAAAATGCGGTGGAGAGCATATTGAGCCAGGTTAGGTCTCTGGGGGACACAGCCTTGCGAAAGCTCACACTTGATTTCGAAGGTATAAATATTACTGACTTGGAAGTCCCAAGATCCGAATTTACGGCCGCCTACGACAGAGTACCAAAAGAAGTCGTTAACTCACTAGAGATTGCCGCCGATCGTATCCGCCGGTTCCATTCCTCATCCCTACCTAAGAACTGGATGGATGACTGTGAGGGGTATGGAGAAATATTTAATCCCGTCAGAAGGGTAGGGGTATACATTCCAGGAGGAAACGCCAGTTTCCCTTCCACCGTACTGATGACAGTCATACCAGCGCGTGTAGCAGGAGTACCAGAAGTCATAATCACCACGCCAAGCTCGGACGGTAACACGCCTCACCCTTCTGTTCTTGTTGCAGCCGACATTTCGGGTGTCGACCGTGTCTTTCAAGTAGGTGGGGCGCAAGCGATTGCTGCGATGGCATTTGGAACAGATACGATTCCCCGGGTTGATCTTATCTGCGGACCGGGTGGTCTTCACACCACTCTTGCCAAAAAATCTGTCTTTGGCACCGTCGGAATCGATGGGTTGTATGGGCCGACAGAAACTGTTCTGATCGCGGATGAAACAGCGAATCCAACTCTGTGTGCCGCTGACCTTGTGGCTCAAGCTGAACACGATGCTCTAGCCACACCTGTGCTAATAACCACTTCAAAGCAACTAGCTGTGTCAGCTCAAAAAGAGGCCAAGTTACGAGCATCCTTGTTACCACGATCGGTAATTGCTATGAAGTCGCTTAACGATAGAGGAATTGTCGCTGTTGTCGACAACTTGGATGAGGCTATAGAACTCTCGAACAGCTTCGCACCTGAGCATCTATGCCTATTGGTCAGAAACCCGTCTAATCACCTAAGGAAAATTGAAAATGCCGGCGCCATATTCTTAGGTGAATTCTCACATGAGGTTCTCGGCGACTACATTGCAGGACCCAGCCATGTCATGCCAACTGGGGGAACCTCCAAATTCGGTTCAGGCGTAGGAGTTCATACATTTTTAAAGGTTTCGTCTGTGATCTTCCTTGATGAGAAAAGGGCAGCCTCGCTTTCAAAACCCGCTTCTATCTTGGCTCGAAGTGAGGGTTTCACCGGCCATGCAGAAGCGGCGGAGATACGAGACGAGTTGGTACACAACCCAGTCACACGAGAATGTGACGAAATATGATTGATTTCAAGAATATGATGCTGCCACATCTGGCAAACTTCACTGGATTTGATCCGGCAGATCCACTTGAAGTAATGGCCGCCCGTTCCGGTATACCACCAGAGCGCATCATACGACTCAATGCCAACGAGAACCCGTACGGGCCATCACCAAAAGTACTGAAAGCCCTCTTGGCAATAAAGCCTCACTTATACCCGGATCCCCAGCAACGTTTGGTTCGAAGAGCACTGGCAGATTTCACTGGGTTCACTTCCGAACACATTATCGTCGGGGCCGGAAGTGATGAGATCATAGACCTCCTCTTTCGGCTAGTAGTCGGAAAGGGTGACTCAATCATAGAGTGCTCGCCAACTTTTGGAATGTACAGTTTCGGTGCTCGCCTCGCGTCCGCCACGACCAAGTCGATTCCGAGGGACAATCGATTTGAGATAGATATTGACTCGACACTCGGAGCAATAGACTCAACGACAAAGATTGTTTTCATAAACTCGCCGAATAACCCTACGGGTAACATCATAAGCTCGTCGGACATGAAATCGCTGCTCCAAACTGGCCTGCTCGTCGTCGTAGATGAAGCATATTCTGAATTCGCTGATCAATCGTTCATAGACTGGGTAAGTGACTATGAGAACCTCGTCATTCTTAGAACGTTCAGCAAATGGGCTGGTATCGCCGGTCTTCGAGTCGGGTATGGCGTGATGAACCCTAACCTAACTGGATACCTATTCGCCATCAAGCAGCCATATAACATCACGTTGGCAGCTGAGGCGGCTCTCATCTCGTCTCTAGAAGACCGCAGTTACCTCATGAGGAATGTTGAGCTTATTGTGAAAGAGCGTGCCAGAATGTTTTCGCTGTTACAAAATATTGACGGTGTCGATCCCAAACCATCCCACGGCAACTATATCCTTTGCGAATTTGGCCAGGGTAAAGCCTCAGATGTATACCAAGGCCTAGCTGACAGAGGAATTTTTCTCCGACTTTTCAGCCACGAACGATTAGAGAATTACATTCGAGTTTCCGTCGGTACACCAGAACAAACCGACGCCCTGATCACTACTCTCCAAGAGCTAGTATCCACATAAACCGTCAGCTCGTCCCAAATACACTTACGGCGCCCCGATTGTATCATTACAAACATTATGTATGTAACGGGTAGACATCGTGAAAAACCAACTGCACACCAAACAACACCAATACCACGGAAAACTGGCCCCTTATGCGCCTTGAGTATACTTATCGATATCCAGTTTACTAGTACCAGAAGAATTCACTAGGACAACATCATGACAGACCGCACCGCAACTTTAACTCGAGAGACAGGGGAAACTCAGATTTCCGTTGAACTCAATGTGGACGGTAAAGGTGACTACGATCTAAATGTAGGCAATGGAATGTTTGAGCATTTACTTGCGCAACTTTCCAGACATGGTCTAATTGACTTGCAAATGAAGGTCACTGGAGACACTCAAACTGGGTGGCACCATATCGTCGAAGACTCAGCTATCGTTCTGGGTCGTGCACTTAGAAGCGCCGTTGGTGACGGACTGGGAATAACACGCATGGCGCACGCCTACGTACCTCTAGACGAAGCATTAGCCTTATCGGTTGTGGATTTCAGTGGGCGTGGTTACTGTGTCTTCGAGGCTGAGATAGAAGACAGTGATCTAAACGACTTGCCAGCAAACCTGGTACATCACTTCCTTGAGTCTATGGCACGTGAGGCGGGCTTCAATTTGCACGTTAGGCTACTCTCAGGCACAAACAATCACCACAAAGCAGAGGCAATATTCAAGAGCCTGGCGAGAGCGCTACGTGCTTCTCTTACTATAGACGAACGCCGGTCTGAAACAATTCCAAGTACTAAAGGGATAATACGTTAGCCCCGACTACCTAGCCAGTCACCGGTTGCAGCTCAAATCGATAGTCTTCGATCACCTTATTAGCCAATAATTGTTCGCACATACCACCGACGGCTTCTGACGCATGTCCCTTAGATTCCTCGTTAATACGAATTTCAAAGAATTTACCAGCCCTAACATCCTCAACGGTATCGAATCCAAGTTGTTGCAAACCGCCTTTAATAGTAAGTCCTTGAGGATCGTTGACACCGGTTTTAAGAGTAACGTACACGCGAGCGACAAACATCTGATTTTATTCTGCCCAACGCTCGGGGGCGCGGGTGGAGTTCATATGCGCGTTAATGAAATCCTTTATACGCTGTTCGTCGAATTCATCGAATTTGTCCAGCACCATCCAGGCCACCAAAGCTATCTTACTACCCATGTCAGGGTAGGGAGACATTACAACCTCAGTTCCACGCTCTGCCAAGTCCTCTAACTGACTAACAAGGTTTGGGCAACCCTCCGGACAATCGTAGTGAATCCTTACGCCACCGTGCTCGAGATTGTGGACGAGGGTCTCTTCAGGAATGACGGTATCATAGATTCCCCATTTTGCAGGAGCATCATAATGCCAACCAGAAGAGGCCGGAACAGAATTATAAGGTGGATGTTCCTCCCCAAATCCGATATGAGGACTGTATGGTTGCTCTGGAAAGATCTCACCGATGTCCGAATTCCCAGTGGCTCCACCAATCGAAATGGGCAAACTGCCAGCAAACAGTGAAGCGACAAACAGTAAGGAGATCGTTGCTATTGAAACGAAAGCCGCAAGGCGCACGAATCTTCGCCGCCTTCTTTTCCTCTCACGGCGTGCAGCGCGGGTCTGGGTGGGCGTAAGTCGATCCTTCCGTCTATTTGATGTTGTTCCCATTGCTCTCCGAACTTTTATGTGTGTCTTTTGATATTGTGCTAAGAAAGGCTTCTGCCAGTCAACCGGACAGCAGCCTCCAAATACCGCTCTCTCGTCTTCTCGACGATATCGTCCGGCAGCTTTGGAGCTGGTGGGTTTCGATCCCAATCCTTGGTGTTCAACCAATCCCTGACGAACTGCTTGTCGAAGTTAGGCTGTGACTTCCCAGGTGCGTAACCATCGGTATCCCAAAACCGGCTTGAGTCTGGAGTAAGTAACTCATCAATGAGTGACAACTCGCCATCAATTAGGCCAAACTCCATCTTTGTATCTGCAATAATGATACCTTTGGATCTCGCAAATAACTGCGCAAATTTATATATCTCTTTGGTTTTCGTTTCCAATCGATTGGTCAAATCCTCTCCCACGAGGTCTTTAACCTCATCCATTGTCATGTTCTCATCATGACCTTCTTCGGCTTTGGTGGTTGGAGTAAACAGAGGCTCAGGAAACATGTCTCCTTCTTTCATCCCGCAAGGCATAGACTGACCGGAAACCGTGCCCGTTTTTAGATATTCACTCCACGCCGAACCAGTAATGTATCCACGCGCTATGCATTCAACATCCAGCCGTTCAGCTTTCTTCACAAGCATCGAGCGTCGAGCTAGTTCTGTGTCCGAAACCAGGTCAGGACGAGTATCACCCATGGCTACTAGGTGGTTCGGAACGAGATGCTTTGTCTTGTGAAACCAGAATGCTGATAGTTGCGACAGTATGATCCCCTTGTCAGGTATTGCGTTTGGTAGCACCACATCAAACGCAGAAATGCGGTCAGTAGCAACCATCAACAGCAATCCATCCCCAACATCATGAGTATCGCGCACCTTACCGCGGTATACGAGATTCGGCAACCAGGATTCTTTTATAGCAACCATCTCATCTCCTACTTGATTCCTACTCTTTCAAATATCTCGTCGACATGTCTCACGAAATAACTATAGTCAAAGATTCTGTCGAGTTCTTCTGAAGTCAGTTTCGATGTAATCTTTATATCAGCGCGAACAAGATCACGAAAATCAGTTTCATTCGCCCAACTCTCCATGGACCTGTCATGCACAGTCGAGTATGCCTCTTCACGAGCAACTCCCTTTTCAACCAGCGCCAACAGCACGCGCTGTGAGAACAATATACCTCTTGTGGATTCCAAATTTTTCTTCATGTGATCCGGAAAGATACTTAAATCGCGCATCACACCCGCAAACAGGTCAAGGATGTAGTCAAGAGCCAGGCAAGAGTCTTGTAATATAATCCGTTCGTTAGACGAATGGCTGATGTCACGCTCCGCCCAGAGGGCAACATTTTCCATTGATGTAACTGAGTGGCCTCTAATCAATCTGGCCAGACCACAAATACGTTCAGATAGCTCCGGGTTGCGTTTGTGTGGCATAGAGGAAGACCCGGGCTGACCTTTGGGAAATGGCTCGGCAACTTCACCAATCTCAGTTCGTTGAAGCCCTCTAATCTCAGTCGCGAACTTCTCCAAAGACGCCGAGATCAATGCCAGCGTCGTTATGAATTGGGCATGTCTGTCTCTCTGTATCACCTGTGTGGAGGCGGCAGCGACTTCCAATCCAAGGTGGCCACAGACACGTGCTTCTACATTCGGAGGGACAGTCGCATGTGTCCCTACCGGTCCTGAAATCATACCGACCGAAACTGTCTGTTTTGCATGTGCCAGACGTTCCCTGTTACGGCGCATTTCATCCCACCAAACTGCAAGTTTAAGACCAAATGTAATCGGCTCCGCATGAATACCGTGAGTCCGCCCAACCATCATAGTGTCCTTATGTTCCAGGGCCTTTACTCCCAAAACACTCATGAGATTGACGATCCCTTCATCTAAGAGTTCCGCAGACTCGACAAGTTGCAGGCTTGTCGCTGTATCCCAAACATCGCTGGTGGTTAAACCTAGATGCAACCATCGACCCTCAGCTCCACTGAATTCAGTTATCGATGTTAGAAACGCAGTCAACTCATGTCGCGTTTCTTTCAGTACCTTTTCAAAATGAGCCTTGTTGTATGTTGCGCCTCGAAGTTTCTCCATGTCAGCGTGTGGAATCACACCATCATCTGCCCACGCTTCGCATGTGGCTATTTCAATCTGTAGCCATTTATCGTATTTATTCTCGTCGGACCAGACCCGCTTCATGCGAGGCCTAGAGTACCGTTCTATCATCGGTTCTTTAATCCTTCTCTGTACTTCTCACACTCTCGACGAATAGTATCGTATTTGAGCCCCAAGATCTGAGCGGCTAAAAAACCTGCATTCCGAGCCCCCCAAGAGCCAATGGCGACACAAGCCACTGGTATACCAGGCGGCATCTGTGCAATTGCATATAATGAGTCAACACCTCTCAAATCACTGGACGGTATTGGTATACCGATGACAGGTAGGGTTGTCCATGCAGCTACCGCTCCAGGAAGCGCCGCCGCACCTCCCGCTGCAGCAATCAACACCTCCACGCCTCTGTCTATTGCTGTGCTCGCATAGTCTGCAACTTTCTGAGGGGTCCTGTGAGCAGATGCGACAACTACTTCATATTCAACCCCCATTTCCTCCAAAACGTCAACAGTCTCTTGGACATAATCATTATCTGATTTACTACCCATAACAATACCGACTTGTGGCATTTACTTACCTCTCAGATTTTTTTCGGCTATCCCATACTGCTCTGGAGCGGCGATGTCAGTCCGATAATATGAACCTTCAAATTTTATCCGATTGACGTTTGCGTAAGCCAGGTACCTAGCATCTTCTACGGAATTGGCCAGTGACGTGACAGTCAGGACACGCCCCCCGTCAGTCACCCTTTGACCAGAGGAATTTGAGGTGCCAGCGTGGAAAGCAACTACACCATCATCTAGATTGTTAAGACCCGTAATAGGCTGACCCGTCTCATAACTTTCCGGGTACCCACCGGAAGCGATGACCACTGCCACTGCAGACCGATTGTCCCATTCCAAACACAAGTCTTCAAGCCTCCCTTCGGCAGTAGCTATCATTGCCTCTAAAAGATCGTTCTCCAATCGTCTAAGCACAACCTGAGCTTCGGGATCGCCAAACCTGCAGTTAAATTCTATGACCTTTGGTCCATCATCTGTGACCATTAGTCCTGCAAACAATACACCTCGATACGGAGAGCTATCCTCTGCCAAGGCTTGGGCGACTGGAATCATTATGTCCTCCATCACGAGCCGTTCTAAATCTGGGTTCCAGAGTTCAGGTATTGGAGGGCTATATGCACCCATACCACCTGTGTTCGAACCGGTGTCTCCATCGCCAATTCGTTTGTAATCGCATGCAGCGACCAGTGAAGAGACACGTGGCCCGTCTACGAACGCGAAGACACTTATTTCACGTCCATCAAGATATTCTTCCACCAGCACCCTATCACCAGAGTTACCAAAGACACGATCCACCATCAACGCCTCTAAGGCAGTCACTGCGTCCTTATGGCTCTCAGCTACTATAACTCCCTTTCCCGCAGCAAGCCCATCCGCTTTAATTACGACAGGAACACTTCCACCTTTGACATGTCGAACCGCTTCGCCGTAGTCATCAAAAATGGACGCAGTCGCGGTTGGTACTCCATGTCGTTGAATGAGAGCCTTAGCGAAACTCTTGCTCGTCTCTATACGCGCTCCTCGCTTCGTAGGTCCAAAAATGAGCAACCCCGAGGCTTCAAACTGATCCGTGATACCGGCCTCTAGCGGAATTTCTGGCCCAACTACCGTAAGATCTATACCCTCCTGAATCGCAAAATCCAATAAACCTTCAACATCGTCAGATTTTACAGTCACGTTTTCCGCAAAATCAGAAGTGCCTGAATTGCCAGGGGCCACGAATAACTTTTCTAGACGCGGACTTTGCCCAATCTTCCAAGCAATCGCGTGTTCTCGTGCCCCGTTTCCGACAACGAGAACTCTCATAAAGTCATCCCTTTACTGTTCACCAATCGTATGCCGTATAGAATATCAGCCTGGCCTTGTCAAAAGATTGCCTAGAATCAAGAATTAGGCCGCACAGCAAAGCTCAAAAGTCCAAGATTCCATTCCGCTTTGAAGACCTACTCCCACTCAATGGTCCCAGGTGGCTTGCTCGTTATGTCGAACACAACCCGGTTCACACCAGGAACCTCGTTTGTGATCCGATTGGATATCCTCGCTAGTGTGTCATATGGAAGGCGCGCCCAGTCGGCAGTCATCGCTTCATCGCTGGTAACCGCTCTCACGGCAATAACATATCCGTAGGTACGAAAATCACCAGTTACTCCTACCGAACGAGTACCCGTTAGCACAGCAAAGCTCTGCCAAAGATCACGGTACAGATTGTTTCCCTTTATCTCGTCCATCACAACCCAATCCGCCGCCCTAAGCACTTCTAATTTTTCGTAAGTCACCTCACCTAGAATACGAATTGACAGACCTGGTCCTGGAAACGGTTGGCGGTATACCATCTCATCCGGCAACCCCAGTTCCAATCCAACATTTCGAACTTCGTCCTTAAATAGATATCTCAACGGCTCAATCAGCTTCAGTTTCATGTTCTTGGGAAGACCACCTACATTGTGGTGCGTCTTGATCTTAGCTGAGATCTTATTCTCCTCGGTTTGACTCTCAATTACATCGGGGTAAAGTGTACCTTGAGTAAGAAAGTCAACCTTTCCTATCCGACCTGCTTCAAAATCAAAAACTCTTATGAATTCCTCACCAACAACCTTTCTTTTCTCCTCAGGATCAACGACACCCTCCAGTGCAGTCATAAAGGACTCCACGGCATCCGCGTATACTAAGTTGACCTTCAGATACTTTTGGAAAGTATTGAGTACTCGTTCTGGCTCCTCCCGACGCATCAAACCATTGTTGACAAAAATACACGTTAGTTGATCACCAACTGCCTTATGTACCAGCATGGCGGCCACCGCTGAGTCCACACCGCCAGACAAAGCACAGATAACATTGCCTTTACCAACTTGGTCTTGTATTTCCCGGACGGTTTCAGTTACAAAATTAGTCGGGGTCCATGTGCGGCTGCAGCCGCATACCCGAAACAGGAAATTATCGATTATGGCCTTGCCCTGAGCGGTATGAACAACTTCTGGATGGAACTGAATTCCTAACATACCTTGCCCGTTTCCTATCGCTGCGATGGGGGAGTTGTCGGTATAAGCTAGGGCATAAAACCCGGGTGGTGGTTGAACGATCCGGTCACCGTGACTCATCCAGACAGGTAATGCTTGGTCCAATCCATGAAATAATGGATCCGACGAGGCATTCTGGTGTAGAACAGCATGACCGAATTCGCGCTTCTTTCCGGCCTCAACCTTTCCGCCAAGTTGGTGTACCAGAGCCTGCATCCCGTAGCAGATGCCCAATACTGGTAAATTGGCGTCAAACACCCACGACGGCGCGAGCGGTGCGTCTGTCTCGTAAACTGAGGCTGGACCGCCGGAAAGAATCACTCCCTTAGGATTAAGTTTCGCAACATCCTCCCAAGGGGAATCGTGGGCTATGATCTCACAATAAACCTTGCTCTCCCGTACTCTCCTAGCTATAAGCCGGCTGTACTGGGAACCAAAGTCAATGATAAGGATGGTTTCACGACTAACCGAGCTAGTGGCTTGGGCTTGGGATTCTTGACCAGCCTTTTGTTTCGCGATTTCAAGGTATGCTGATACCTCCAAATCGTCGCTGGCAGTAACCCGATGGCTGGTAGTTGGCTTGGGCTCCTGTGGCATTTCTGAGAACAAGCAAAATCTAGCACCTATGCTATACTTGGTCAAGCGATGACTGATGTCTCTCAGTTATCCGTCCAGTACGATGACACCCCTTCCTACACAGGTCGAAAAAGCCGTCGATGTAATAAGAAGGTCGGGTGTAGTAGCAATTCCCACAGACACTGTCTATGGCCTTGCGGCTTCACCGTTTGATCAAGTCGCGGTACAGCGGATCTACGAAATAAAACATCGCCCCACGAACTTGGCGATGCCACTGCTCTTGGCCAATTTATCCGATCTTCCCGATTATGCCTCTAAGGTACCGGATTCGGCATGGGATCTCGCATCAAAGTTCTGGCCGGGCGCTCTAACACTTGTCTTACCCAAAGCAGACAGGATTCCGGCATCTGTCTCAGGAGGGAAACAAACTATTGCATTGCGGGTCCCAAATGCCTGGTTACCAAGAGCCGTCGCAACTGAGCTCCAATCACCTATCACCGGTACCAGTGCCAACATATCAGGCTCACCACCCGCAACAACCGCTTCGGAAGTTGCCAGAGTTTTTGGGAGTAGCATTACGATAATCAAATACGATGAACCATCCCAGAATAGACAAGTATCAACAGTCCTAGATCTTTCCAATGAAATCCCTTGTATCCTCAGGCAAGGCGCAATATCTAAGGCGCAAATAGAAACCATTTGCGGCCCTGTCAGCATTCCTCACAATGGGACATAGACTAGAAAATGGTTAGGCCCGACACTTTTAACACATTCCAGTATCTGTCCGACCGAGTAGACGCAGAGTTGAAGGTAACGCTCGAGGATCGATCAATGCCACTTTACGAGATGATGAGATATCACCTAGGCTGGAACAACTCTGCAAACGGCACACAAATCGCCCGTATTCACGGAGTCACATGCCTGACGGCCAATCAAAATTCTAGCGGCGACATGAATATGGCACTCCCTGTCGCGGCCGCTGTCGAATTAGTGGACAATTTTGTGCAGATCCACGACGACATACAGGCGGGGAATATGACACGAAATGGCCGAGATGCTGTCTGGTGGGTCTGGGGACCAGCACAGGCGATTAACGCCGGAGACGGTATGCATGCTCTAGCACGGCTGGCCATGTTCCGGCTTCGTGATCGCGGAGTTCCTGTCGACATTACTTTCCAAGCATTGCGATTTCTAGACGATGCGGCACTCGCAATGTGTGAGGGAAGGTTCCAAGACTTGGAAGCAC
>JASMAO010000021.1 GCA_030754315.1 SAR202 cluster bacterium | reverse complement strand
GGCTGCGGTGTTAAGGGCTGGGGTGGAGGTGTTCGTATTGGTGATTCGGTCCTTTATGAAAGAGTTGATGAAGTAGGATTCCCAAATGTCCGAAAGTTCATCTGCGTTACCACCTAGCAGTGACCACTTATCCTCCATGTGCCAAGTCAGAGAGTATTCTAGGATTCGCTCCTGTGTATCTCGTTCTGAGTCTACACTTACAGCTACGATTGCTATGTCATCTTCAACATCTTTGAGCAATGCATGCGTCTCTCGCATACGGTCAGCTACTATCGAACATATATCTGGACAATAGGTGTATAGGAAGGTCAGCGCAACGACTTTGCCGCGCAAATCCTCCAGAGCGACGGTTTGCCCATACTGGTCATAGAGGCTGAAACTGGTGGCTTCTACTTGATTTGTCAACTCCGTGCCTTGGAAATCCCTTGCGTCGATACAAGATAGTGAGGCGAATAAAGCGCAAAAAGATAAGACGATGATGTTGAGGCGGCGGGGACGTAGCAGCATCAAAATGGGCTGGTGACTTGAAGATATGTCGCTTGCTATTTGGATTCGGTCTTGCGTTCTAGAAGGTAAGCGAAGGTTGGCACTCCGAGGGTCAGTGCTACACCTACGATAATCACAGACCACTGCTTGAGCTCCGTGTTCCCATGGAGGAATATAAAAAGGCCCCCAATTAAACCGAGGTAGGCAGCGATAATAAAAACTGCAAGAAAGGGAAATATGAGTGACATCGCGATTCGTTCGTTGTTCATTCTCTCGTTCCTCCAGAATATAGGTGGCGGATTTAGGCTGTCAATCGATTGGATTTGTGAGAGTCGCCTTTGAAGGAATCGAACTCTACCTTTTCGTTCTCCGCATTATACCAACGGAAGAATAACACAATGATTAGCACGAGAGAGAAGATGCCCCATCCAATCTTCATGATGATAGCACCGACCTGTTGGTCTACAACTGGAGTGATGCCAAATATGCGGGGCGCGTTGGCGTACCATTCATATAACGGTGATTGAGCGAAAGTAATAGGAGCGAAGACTATGATTTGAGCAATAGATAGTAAGAACAAATAGAGCATTCCTAGAGGGTAGGAGAGGCGAGGTATCTCTGGCACCATGCTGGTCAGAGGCCACCACATCAAAACAGCGCTCGACATGAAGAGAAGGTGTTCGAAGACATGGATGCCGTGATTGGTTACCGAGAGGTTATATAGTTCAGGTATATGCCAGACCGAAAATATGGCGCTGAAAGCAAAGAAGGCGACCAGAGGGTGTGTAAGGAATTTGATTAGTTTTAACGTGAGGCCTGAGCGTAGGAGTGGGCGTATTAGCCAGTCTGGCGTTCCAAGAATGAGGAGCGGTGGGGCAACGAATGTTAATAGCACATGTTGAATCATATGAGCGCTGAAAAGGTATTGGTCAGCCAGTATGTGCAGTGGTGATAGTAGTGAAAGGAATATTACTAAAACACCCAATGTGAAGGCTGCGATTTGGTGTGGATCTACTGTGTCGGCGAGAAAGTACCTCTTTCGGAGTGGACCAACCCCAAAGAGATAGAGTCCTTCGAGGGCTGCAAGCCCTATGAGGGCGTCAGGGTGGCCGTGCCAATGCGTCCATATTTCGCCACCTGCGTCGATCACAAACTCACCTCCACGGCGCGGTTTACTGTGCGACGAAGAACTTGAAAAGTCCCAGGACCGCTATGAACACCGACGTCGCAAGAGCGAGGCCACCGAAGAAAAACCATGAAAAAAGAGGAGAGTCGTATTTCAGGTGCATATAGAACAGGGCAACGAGGCCGAATTTGAGCCCCGAAAGAATAACTAGGACTGGAATGATGCCGTGTCCAAGCCACTCTATATAAAAGACCCCCACTTCGATAGCAGTGGTGATTGAGAGGATCAGTGCGATTTTGAAGTAGGTCAGCGGAGTAGGATGGCCAGTATGGGCTGTGTCTGATTGGGCTTTTGGGTCTTTAGTTATTAGATTCATGTGTTTAGGTTACCGCGATGAATTGGGTATACGATTTTCTAATAATTGTCTTTTAGTGTGAATCCGCGACGCTAATTTCGCAAAAGCTACTCTTGCTACAACACCCAACAGGGAATTCAATAATACCATTCCTCTCTGTCAATTATCGTTGCTTGTTATGCTTGTTGGTGTCAAAATCCAGGGAACACCCCAAATAGGTAAACGACTGTGAAAATCACTATCCAAACTACGTCGACAAAGTGCCAGTAAAGCGCTGCGAGGTCGACGTCAAGATTGCGCTTTGCTGTCACCCCTCCTCTGAAGGAGTAGAAAAGAAGGGAGAGAAGCCACACCACTCCAAGTGTCACATGTGCACCATGGAATCCAGTCAACACGAAGAAAGTGGTGCCGAACAGGTTGGTCCTAGGAGTCAGGCCGTGCTGCTCTTCGACTTCATGTGATGCATCCTGTCCAGCACATTTATCTATAAAGGTACGTTCGTGTTCGGTGAGATCCGATATCGGGGTAGAGCACTTAAAGTGTACCTCGTGGTTAGCGAATTCGTAGAATTCGAAGACTTGGAACGACAGGAATGTCATGCCCATTATGGCGGTTGAGGCAATCCATATTCGGAACCCTTTCAAACTTCCCCTGGTCAGGGCAGCATATGCTAATACCATGCTCATACTGCTCATTAGCAAAACGAACGTACTGACAGACGTGACAGGAATATCGAAAACGTCTACTGCGTAAGGACCTACAAGGCTCCGGCCCTTTGACACAAGGTAAGTGCCGATCAGAGTGCCAAAGAACATACAGTCCGAACCCAAAAAGGCCCACATGAGAAGCTTTCTGTGGTTCAGTCCCGTGGTAGTATGTTCGCTATTTTCGCCGTGTGGGTCGGCGCCAGCTTCTAACAAATCAAACTCCCTCAGTGTTCTTCGGGTTCATTCACCGGTTCGAAAGACCAAGCATAGACGGCTATAAGGGCAATGGCTCCACCTACTACCGCAACGGCGACGTTGTAGATAAGGCCATATCCTCCTATAAGCAGTCCAATTGATACTACCAGAGGCCAGTATGAGGGCTGGGGCATGTGTATATCATGCTCACCTTCACCGGAGCCACCTCCAACCCTTGCTGTGGCAACGCTATCTCGTTTCTGCGCCCAGAATGGGTCTCGAGTTTCCACCACTGGTATTTCAGCGAAGTTATATTCTGGAGGTGGGGACGATATTGACCATTCAAGTGTGCGTCCGTCCCAAGGATCGCTCCCAGATATTTCTCCTTTTCTGTAGCTTCTGACTACGTTGTGCATGAACACTAAGATTGACGCAGCCAAGAGAAATGCGCCCATGGAGGCAACAGCATTCCAAAGATCCCAACCCATCTCAGTACCGTAGGTGTATATGCGTCTCGGCATCCCATCTAGTCCCGTAAAGTGCATGGGGAAAAAGGTTAGGTTCATGGCTATGAAGGTCAACCAAAAATTGATTTTGCCAATGGACTCGCTCATCAATCTACCTGTGATTTTTGGGAACCAGTAGTAGACGGCTGCGAGCAAAGCCATTATGCTGCCGCCGAATAGTACGTAATGTAAATGGGCCACTATAAAGTAGGTGTCTTGTTGTTGGGCGTCTGAAGCAGCAGACGAGTGCATGACACCACTGAGACCACCGATGATGAATAGGGCGACGAAACCGACCGAAAAAAGCATTGCGGTAGAGAAGTGTATTGATCCTCTCCACATTGTTCCCATCCAACTGAATATTTTGACACCCGTAGGAACGGCAATTGCCATTGTAGTCAATGCAAATACTGAGTTTGCCACCGGCCCGAGTCCAACAGTAAACATATGGTGGCTCCATACCATCCAGCCCATGAAGGCTATAACCACTCCTGAAAGAACAACTACTGGGTAACCGAACAACGGTTTCTTAGAGAACGTGGGAATAATTTCAGAGATTATTCCCATGGCGGGCAAAATTAGAATGTACACTTCAGGGTGCCCGAAAATCCAAAAAAGGTGCTGCCAGAGTAATGGGCTAGCCCCTGCTGCTGGTACAAAGAAATTGGCTCCATAGAATCGGTCAAACATCAACTCAATCAAAGCCACTGTAATAACGGGGAAAGCTAATATAAGCAGAAGGGAGGTGACGAAGGTCATCCAAGTGAAAAGCGGCATGCGCATCAGAGACATACCCGGTGCCCGCATGTTGATAATTGTCACGACGAAGTTGAAGGCGGCCGCAAGAGAGGCTATTCCCAAAATCTGCAGACTCAAAATCCAAAAATCAATGCCGTGTCCGGGGTTGTAAGGCACTCCTGTGATAGGTGCGTATCCGAACCATCCGGCATTGGGAGCTCCACCAAGAAACCAACTTGACTTAAGCATTATCGCACCGGCCAGAAAAGTCCAGTAGCTGAATGCGTTAAGTCTTGGGAAGGCCACGTCGCGAGCCCCAATTTGCAACGGGATGATGTAGTTGAAAAAGGCGGTGCCCATAGGCATGATCGCTAAGAAAATCATCGTCGTGCCGTGCATAGTAAAGAGCTGATTGAAGACCTCCGGCGACACGATTTCAGCTTCAGGAGTTGCTAGTTGGGCCCGCATGTAAAGGGCCTCTATTCCGCCGGTAAGGAACAGGATGAACGCAGTTACACCGTAGAGGATGCCTATTCTCTTGTGATCTATAGTCGTTAACCAGTTCCAGATGCCCGTTGGGTGTGTCGGACGTTTTGGAATTGGAATCGTTAGTGAAATCATCGCGCTGCTCCACTAGTTTGGTAACTGCTGAATATCACCAGACTCGGACTGTCGCCATTAACAATATGTAAGTCGATTGTCATTTACGTTCCTACTTCAGACTGCGGAGGTATGCCACAAGGGCTGATATATCCGAGTCCGACAGCGCTTTATCAGGGTCGTTGTACACTGCCGCGTCTCTGTACATGATATTACCCGGCTTTAAATCGTTGGGGCTGGTAAGCCAATTACGGAGATTAGTCTGAGAATTTTCCACTATACCAGCTCCCAGGTATTGACGACCTGAAAGGTGCGTTAGGTTTGGTCCTTTCGTGCCCCTTGATCTGCTGGAGCCCTCTACCTTATGGCAGGACCAGCACTGCGCGTCGCCTTCGAATAGATCCAGGCCTGCCTTTGCAAGGGGTTCGACAGGAATCACCGCGGGTTCCCGTTCTGATGCGACCCATGCATCAAAATCTGCACGTGATTCTACAATGACCTGAAAACGCATGTTGGCATGTGATTCACCACAGAACTCAGCACACTGGCCGTGGAATATACCGATCTCCTCGCCTTTTATCCACATTTTGTTTGAATTGCCTGGGACCATGTCGACCTTGCCGGCAATTTTTGGTATCCAGAAGCTGTGGATAACGTCTTTGGTTTCAAGTGACACGTTGACGACTTCATCGACTGGGATGTGTAGCTCGTTGGAGGTCTTTACGTCCTCCCCTGGGTAGTTGAATTCCCACCACCACTGGTGAGCGACAACATTAACATGCATACCATCAGGATCCGGTGAATTCGCGTTGTCGAATATTGTCAAGACTGTTGGTACCGCGACAATCGCAAGTAGTATCACAGGTAGAACAGTCCAGATGATTTCAAGTTTGTTATGACCGTGGGTTTGCTCAGGATCAGGATCACCTGGCTTGCGTCGGAATTTGAGACAGATGTATAGGAGAGCACTTTGAACTGTGACAAAGACAAAGACGGCGGCCCAGAAAATCCAGTAGAAAAGATTAAGCTGCGATTGTGCTACGGGACCAGTAGAGTCAAATGTGGATTGTGGGTGATCTGGGTAGCAACCAGCCACGATGAATACTAAAAGAAGGGGCACCAACCTGACGAGGCGAGTTGGGTGGTGCCTAAACAGTGACATGTTGCAAGCGAAGCCTCGCATGTGAAAGATGAAAGATCGAAACCGACTGATAGTATAAAGCACACTTGCGTGCGAAATAATGCACATTCATCAGCTTGTAATGAAAATCTACCAGAGCGCGTGGTGGGACGTCAAGGCGCAGTGAGTCCATTTTGTCTTCACCGGAGTTGGGCCCCTAAATTCACCTACCATTACCGACCAGGCCACCTCTCTTTTTTTGTGGGAATGTATACGGATGGATTGACGATTAATTTAAAGCTGATTTATCGAAAGACAAACGAAGTTCCAGTGTAGAAGATGTCTGTGGATGCCATGCTAACCACTAAAAAGCTTGTTTTTTTTCTGACTAACAGGAGGATAGTCTAAACTGAGTCTAAGTCAGATTTGGATCAGACTATCGGCTATGAGGGAGATGAAAAGTAGGGCCAGGTATGCTAAGGAGTATAAGTACGTGCTCTTGGCTCCAACGATGTCCGGTAGATGCCAGAGTCTCCAAGAATAAATTATAAATCCCGCGCCTAGTATTGCTGCTGACGTGAAGAATATCCAGCCGACTGCTTGGGTTGTGAAAAACATTAAGGTGAGTGCCGTCAGTAGAATTGAGTAAAGAAGGATGGCTTTTTTGGTCTTATCCACGCCGCTTACGACAGGGAGCATAGGAATTCCTGCGGCTGCATAGTCGTCCTTTATCATTAGCGCGAGTGCCCAGAAGTGAGGAGGTGTCCAGAAAAATACTATAGCGAAAAGATAGATTGCCGGCAGGTCTAAGGAACCGGTCACTGCTGTCCAGCCCACCATTGGTGGAACCGCACCCGCCGCGCCGCCGATTACTATGTTCTGTGAGGTAGATCGCTTAAGTGCCATGGTGTAAATGAAGACGTAGATTAAAGTGCCGCTTAAAGTTATGTATGCGCTCAGATGGTTTATAAGGGTCGACAGAAGAATGAATGCAAGTATATTGAGAGTTA
>JASMAO010000020.1 GCA_030754315.1 SAR202 cluster bacterium | reverse complement strand
ACAGGGCGAAGTTTCCCAGTTGGTTGCCACGGTGGGAAGCGAGCAGGTACGGACAAAGACTACTGACAACAGCAAGGCACTCCAGATACTATCGGCCCTGGAGTGGGTTGAGGGTATATCTATACATCAAGATTCACTTCTGGTCACCGCTTCCATTAAACGGTCCCCAGAGCTGACAGCAGCCCTGGCCGATGCGGGAGTGTTTGTTGCGGAAATGATGCCTGTGCGAACATCCCTCGAAGAATACTTCCTAGAGGTAACTGGCCATGGAGAGGAGAGCTCCCTGTGACCACCCACCTCCTGCTTCTGATACAGGGCGAGTGGTTCAAGCTAAGGCGACGCTGGCTTCCGTGGATACTCCTTGCCGTGGCCGTTCTTGTCTCGCAGGCATTCCTCTGGGGTTTCTATACTGTCTACCACATAACAGGCGGCGAAGGCACTAACACGTTCATCCCGAATTACCAGTACACGGGGGCCGCAACGTCCATCGAAATAACGTGCTCCGATCTGCTCGATGGGCGGCTCAAAGAAAGAGTCCAACCGCTCTCTAAGGATGAACGTCTGATAGTTCAGGGGGAAATCTTGGAATGGGGCCCCGAAGTGTGTTCAGACTACTCCTCAGAAATCGAAAAACTTTTTCTCTTCGTCTTGCCCGTAAGCATCCTGGGAAGCCTCATTCTGATGTTTATGACTGGTCTGATCTATATTCTGGTCATAATCCTCTCGGCTTCCGTTCTAGGGTCGGAGTATGGATGGGGCACACTTAGAACGGTCCTAACGAAGGGAATGGGCCGCTGGCAAGTCCTCTCGGCCAAACTGGTGCTGTGCGTTCTGATAGCTGCCGGATGGCTTGTCGTCATCGCCATGGTTAACATTGTGTCCAGCATTATTGCAGGCATAATTCCACCCGACGAGGGAGTTTCATTTATATTATTGCCCGAGGGAGATACGTGGGGATCGGTTCTTTCGTCGCTTGCAAAGTTTCTTGGCAAAGCCGTTTACGCGACTATCCCATACATATGTCTGGGAATTTTCTTTGTGGTCTTGACTCAGTCAACGGCCCAAGGGATCTCGCTGTCGATCGTGGCATATATAGCGGAGGCGATGGTCGTACCGCCGCTGCTGGCGATTTCCGAAAAACTCAAAGGGATCAGCGAAGGTCTTCTCAGCTCGAACGTCAGCGAATGGATGTCTTTGGGCCAGAGCGAAGCCGAGGTGATCCTGAAGGGTGCAGAGCAGCCAGATACGACGCAAGCGTTCTTCGTGATATTTGCCTATTCTGTAGCAATGGTTGCAGTGTCGTTGTGGATTTTCCAGCGTAGGGATGTCTCGGGTGCAAGAGGAGACTAATTAGGGGTAATTTGAATGAATTTTACCCCACTTACCTCATATCTAGGTGGGTTAACCGCCCGGAGGATGCTGGTGAGTTTTGGGCGGGGGGTCGGCGCTTTTGAAGCACACAACACAAATCTTCGGCTTTGCGCAAAGTGTGTATCTTCCCCTTTTCCACCAGATTAAAAGGGCCTCTATTTTAAGTAGAAGGCCCTCTTTTCACGTCAACTATCCGTTAACCATATGAGTTTGAAAAGGATCGGACTTCCGTTCTCGTAGTTATGATATTCGCCGAAATACCTAATACCTGTTAGGGTGAGTCTCCGCATTTGCTAGGTAGAGAGGGTCCTAAATGGCCCAAGCGCATGCCAATAAGGTAATAGGCTGCCGATCATTTCTCTCTATCCCTAGCGCTACACAGCGTATTTTTCTTGTTTCGGCATTGGCAATCGCTACCAGGTGATCTGTAACTTATTGTTGAGACAATGCGCTAAATCGCAGTTTGCCCGTTGGACGTTTAAAGCTACGTATCGGCACGCCACCTTCTTAAACATCCCGGGCTCTACAAGAAATAAAGGAGTTAATACGTTATGAAAGGCATCATAATTGCTGCCGGTTACGGAAGCAGACTGAGACCTCTCACTTCTGATACACCAAAATCACTCGTGGAAATAGACGGGAAATCCATTATCACTTATCCGATTGACGCTTTGGTGACCGCTGGAATTACGGATATCTCAATCGTAGTAGGTTACCGAGCGAACGAGATAACCGGCTACTTAAAGAAGCAGTACCCTAGTCTGCATTTCTCCTACAACGAGGATTTCGATGGCGACAATGCACTATCAGTTTTCGCTGCTCATCCCTTCATAGGCGATGACCCGTTTGTACTAGCCATGGGGGACCACCTGATCAGCCCCAGCATTGTTACAACCCTTCTGTCTAACAGGGACATAAACAGGACTCTCTGTGTTGATGCTGAGTCCAACAATGCATCCCAGCTCAGCGATGGAACCAGGGTCATGGCTGATTCTATGGGTAGGATTATCGAAATAGGCAAGGAACTTAAAGACTGGCAATCCATCGACACAGGGGTATTCATGATGGATGCAGAAGTGCTCTACAACATCAAATACCTCATGAAGCACAACGGGAAGCGAGTGAGCATATCTGAGGTGGTACAGCACATGGCAGACACCGAAAGACATTTCCAGGTATGTGACGTGAGCGGCCAGTTCTGGGCAGACGTGGACACTGCAGAAGACCATGATTCTGTCAGTAATCTCTTAAGAGGTGGGTATGACTCCGCTCTATAACAGTTACGCGTCACACTATGTGAAGCATTAGAGTTGACCAACGACAACCGGTTGCAAATAAGGTCTGCGAAAGGGATAAATATGAAAGATAAAGATAGTGATATAGCAGGGGCAGCAGCCTATGAAAAGTCTGTCATAGAACCAGAGCCCATGGACCCGGCCGCGGCCTCAGAAAGACTGAAAGACATAAAGCGCATTTTAGATCAACTAGGGGCAGTATTTTTTATCGCATCAGGCACCTGTCTGGGGGCAATCCGTGACGGTGGATTCATTCCATGGGATGACGAAATGGATATGGGGTCTGTAATAGGTCTCAATGGACTAGATGAAGAAACCATTGATCGCGGGATTGAAGCGTTCGAAGAAAATGGATACTACGTGCACGTCGATCGTAGTACACGCCATATCGGTGTGCATGTCGTAAAAGCGTCAATCAGGGCCGACTGGACCTGCCATCGGATTATCGGTGACAGCGTGTTCCAATATCCCGGCGTAAGAACTCCTCTTGACCTTTTTACACAGTTGAAAGAGATCGACTTCATCGGAGAAAAATTTCTTGTACCAAATCCACCGGAAAAATATCTGGAGGCCAAATATGGGCCGAATTGGGCAACACCGAAAGGGCCAGGTTTTGAAGAAGAAGTCGTAAGTAAAATCCACGATGGGGACATACTTACCCCTCGGCAGAGACTAAGTAAATTCATTACACTACGATTGACCCCTTGGAGTGCAGGCCGATTGACGGTCCTTGACGAAAATGATGCCCCCGTGAGCGGCGCTGAAATTGCCATTGTTGGGGTTGGTCGTTCTAAGACTAACTCGGCAGGGCATGCAAGATTCTATATTCCTGAAAAATATGACTATGCTATCAACGTTAAGTATGATGACCACGAGGAGCTGCTTTACACAGAAGAGCTGATACCAGGAGGAACATATGTCTACCGTCCTGGGCCTGATGTGTCACCTGAGGAGCACTACAAAGCAGGTGTAAGGGCTATGGCACTCTCTCCCGAGTAAGTAGAATCTAAAACGAAGGTGTCCTTTTTCTCACCAGCTAATGATCTCCAAGATAGGTTCCTGTGATTGATTGTTAGGTTCTTGGTCTAAAACACTTAAGCCACCAGTGGAATTCTCAACATTTGTGCAAGGTATAGAAGGGCCCTCCCCAGTCGCCTCCGAAGCCAGAAGGCTTTCTGCTAACTAGCGGGAGGTTTCTATGCGTTATTAATTTTCAGATCACTCATCGGCGGTTTCGTCTGCATACAGTGCCTCACCGAGATGAAGGCGTTGAGCAATCATGAAAGTCTGTCCAACCGCACGAGAAGTGGGTGTATGTGCTGCCAAGAAACGTGACATGCCGATCAATACGTCGGTGCCTGAATGTGTTCCACGTCTTCCCCTGTATTGCTGAATCGCTGCTTCCATGATCTGGAAAAGATGAAAACCAGAGTCTTCTCTCAGCATCGCGTGCCCAAGCGCGGCGATGATGCGATCTCCGTTACCCTCGTCTGTCAATGCTCCTGCGATAAGAGCAGAGGTCTCCTCCACATTATGCTGCATGTTCATGAGATCGAGAAGAGACTGAACAGTATCGTCGATATCTGATTCAATACCTGAGGACTCCGGAATCTTTTGGGCAGGAACATTCAGGAACCTGTCGAGGTAGATGCTCATTGTAGTATCCAAAACCGCTCTAAGCAGGAACATAGTCGGCGCCCGTTTAAGGGCCTGGTGGACTGCATTCGCTGCCGTCAGCGTATTGTGAACCGTATCCCAATCGTTAAACTCGTTTGATGTATGAAAACGTGCCATCCTCAGAAATGCCGCGTACGCTACCGCAGATCCCATCTGCTCTGGACTGGCCCCTTCAGAAATTGACTCTATGATCGCATCTAACGAAGCTGAAGGGCACTCACCCAGTATCACATCAGACAGATCGTCCTCTTTGTCCCATTTCACCTTTCGGGTCTGTCCCTCTTCCAACGCTGAGGGTAATGCTTTTCTCGCCTTCCAGACGAGAGACGATATATCAATTGGGCTTCTCCATGAGCTGAGTTCCTCGCTTCTACGCGCCGTCACCATACCGTGAACGAGGCTAGAAAGGACAGGGCCTGCTTGATCCCAACCAATGTGATCAAGCAGTTCAAATGCTTTGTTGACGAAATCGAGAGTGTGGCCAGAATCGAGATAAATGTGATCAGTAATAGCGGCAAAAAGCATATCTGAGATGTCACTCTGGGAAAGCCCGACATCTATGGCACTTCGCAGACACCGTTCCGCACCATCCTCATTCCTGACCTCGACGAAACTGCGGAACCACTTATTGAAAACTTCTGGGCGAGTCTCGCCTGCCGGTAGCGGATCGACAACAAACCTAGGGGGCTTCCCGGCGCATTCCATCGCAACGTGACGGAGCCCCTGGTACATAGCTAGCAAACGGTCGCCTTCGTCTAAATCAGGCAGCAAATTACCCGCACATGTCAGGATGCTCATAGCCTGACCCCAACCTTCATTAGAATAGATCATGCCAAAATTGGTGCCTGCCTTCAAAGCAGCTGTGTATTCGCATCCGACCGAATCCAGTCCTAGAACAGATTTTGCGATAATTAGACGGTTATTATCTTCCAGCCCGACCTTCAGCCGACTGTGCCAGTGCTCCACCCTATCTTTTGGCGTAGGGGAAGGGTCGACCCATACGACTCCTTCAGAGACAGTGACATTAAAGGCGGCGACATCGTCAGCGAACGGGTCAAATGTGCCTCCGCTGCAAAGATCGAATCTTGCGTGATGCCAGTGACAGGTCAGGATGCCGTCCCTTACAGTGCCTTTTTCCAGCGGAAAGCCCATGTGGGGGCATCGATTGTCTACTGCAAACGCACCTCCGTCGTTATGAAAAACAGCGATTGCATGACCATCTCCCGAAACGACGATGCATCCGCGGGATTTGAGTTCATCTATAGTCCCGACCCGCACCTGTTTTGAACCAACCAATGTCATAACATGCCCCTTCTGAAACCCAACCCGTTCCCTGATGGATATTACTCTTCAATTGGCATCATATATGACTGGAGTAGATATCAGCCACCTAGGCGGAGCTGCCGAACCGTAAAGGGAGCCACGATGCTGTGAGGAATCAGTCTACATTCTTTCTAACCTAGATTCCTGGACAATTGAATTGCCAGGCTGGGCAACAATCTAATGATGGGTTTTCGGCAACGACTAAATTCTCCCTGCAAGCGGTGACGTTCTGCCGACCAGTGACCGGTCTATGCTTGAAATGTCGGTGTTACCGCACAGTCCCATACTTGAATCGAACTCTTCCCGCAGTAATTCGAGTAAATGTCTCAAACCTTCTGCACCGTTAACAGCCAAGCCCCAAAATATTGGACGTCCGATCAAAACTGCATTGGCACCTAGAGCAATAGCCTTAACTATGTCAGTACCACGGCGAATACCGCCATCCAAATAAATCTCTGCCTGTCCATTCACAGTCTCTGCAACTTCTGGAAGTACCTCTATCGTCGCAAATGTCGGATCCAAACTTCGGCCACCGTGGTTGGAAACTATGATCGCACTGACCCCGTGATCTACCGCCAGTTTCGCGTCTTCAGCGGTCATCACACCTTTAGCTATGAGTGGAAGGTCTGTTTTCGAGGCTAGCCATTCAAATTCATCCCAGGTAACTTTAGGACTAACCATACCGCTAACATTAAGCGGAGCATCGTCACTAGACGGGTTGAAATTCTCTCCATTCAGAATTCCTTCATAATTAGGGCTTGGTGGTATGGCGTAATCATTTCGGAGATTTCTTTCGCGCTTCGACCGGATGGATGCGTCTAATGTGATACATAATGCAGAAAACCCCAAGTCTTCAGCTCGATGTGCCATTAGTTCGGTAACCGCCCGATCCCGATAGAAGTATTGCTGGAACCAGATTCGCCGTGTCGCGGCGCGGGCAACATCCTCCATCACCACACTTGAACCAGAACTGAGAATCATACCAACGTTCATCGCGTTGGCTGCTTTAACCGTTGCTATTTCTGCGTCCGGGTGTGCCCTAATATGGTGGCCTGCAGGGCTCAACATCACTGGGAAATCTATTCTTTGACCCAAAACGTTAGTCGACATATCCCGTTGGTCCACGTCCACCAACATCCGCGGTCTCAGCATAATAGAGTCAAAGGCCTGGCGAGTCCTGTTGATCGTTATTTCGTCGGTAGCGCCACCCTCCACAAAATCCCATTCAGTTTCGGGCATCAAACTTTTAGCTAATCTCTCATATTCGAACAAATTTATCGGCTGTTTCACTTTCTCGTCATACTCCATAAAACATGTGCTTCCTTGGTTGTTGTCGGTGTCGATAATTTGACTACGCACCGGAGGACATCAGTCACTTACTTCACTGACAATCATTCCTATCGATTCTGAATTCTACTTTCAAGCCGAAGCTGAGATAGGTTTTTGAATGTCTTATAGAAATATCTCCTTCGACTCAGTAATGAATATCCTTCCTAATTGATCCAAATGCTTCACCCTACCGTTCTCCAGTCTCTCTAGAGGTTTCCTATGACGGCACTGCCAAGTGGCAAAGAAGCAGCAGCCACTGATCTGGTACTGGGAAATCGGTGAAGGGTATATAACACTGTTTAGTCCGCCAACTCAATTCTTAACATTGGTACAGAGTATGGTCGGATCGTCCACTGTCTGGTCTAAACCTACTAGGGCCTACTACTCACCGCCAGTAGGCCCTAGTAGGTTTACTCTCGTGATGATCAATCACGTCTTGACGATTATTGTTAGCCTACCAATCTTGAAGTGTTTCCTAAAACGAGCTTATCCCCTGCTACTATAGACAATTCGCCCGATATGCCTGATAGGACTGGCTGCAAGCAAATCGGGCATTTTTCCAATATGCTTCAATGTCTCGACGCGTTTATCCTCTAGCTCTTGAAGGCTGGCGGCAAACACTGATATTCGAACTGTCGAAATCGATCCCGTGATGGACCGACTTATAACGTTTTTCACGTCGCCTCCAGTTTTTTCCCGAACATCCAACGAAGCATCTATTAAATCCTGAGTCTTGCCTATTTTGGCCTCCATGATGAGCCTAGATACCACCGTTGGTTCATAACCATCAGGCAATGTCGGTCCTCCGCTAAGAATCTCAGAAACCGTATAACTGGTTCTTTCGCACATCGCGTCTATGCCATTCTGCCCCTGTTGCATTTGTTCGTTATCGAAAAATTGAATCTGCATCGAATCGACATCATCAAGAGTGCTGAATCCCCCAACAAGACTAATGAGGCCTGGGCGGGAGCCAGTCGGATTCGCCGCGGACACGGGAACTGTGATGTTACCTGGCCTACCTGCGGCAGCGTGTGCAGCCTTCATAGCAGCTAGAACCTCGAAGACCTTGCCAGGGCTGGGGAACCTTAGGAAATTCACGAAATATGCCATATTTGCTCTCCTTACTAAGTTGCTCACTCAAAAACGTTTGTCCAAAGTTTTAAGACTCTAACAGATTTAATTGGTCAAAATTTCAAATTTTCCTGCCGGATTGCCTTTGTCTGTAAGTTCTATAAAGCGAAAGGGAATGTGAACAGAGATGGGGAAGTTGTCCTGTATTTTAGGGTGAATAACCTCAAGCCCAATCATTTTCGGGGCTGGACCGTTCTTAATGGGAGATTATTGGATTTGTTTACGATGCTCTTCGTCTTGGTGTTCTACCGTGTAACGCATTTGTTGGGTACCCCCCAACCAGTCCTCAGGCTACTTCTATGACGTTCTTTACTGCTAACATATGCCACCCGAAGGCGTTTTCCATCCTCGGGTTTCAACAGGGAAGGTAATCATGACCAACGATTTGGCGAGCGATCAGGGTTCTTTAGACAGGGCACTGGAACTGCACGGTCTGGTGCCATTAATCGACGGCCACAATGACCTGCCTTGGCGGTACCGCAGAATGGTCAACCGCGCTATCTCGGCCATGGACATCTCCGAACCTCAGCCTCAGCTTCACACGGATATACCCAGGCTTCGTCAAGGTGGGGTAGGGGGGCAGTTTTGGTCTGTTTTCGTTCCTACTTCGCTCGACTCTTCCCAGCACGTACCCGCGACGATGGAGCAAATCGATCTGGTTTACAACATGATCCGTCGGTACCCGGAAACCTTCCAGCTGGCCCTTGACGCGGACCAGGTGGAAGCCGCGTTCCGCCAGGGCAAGATAGCCTCGCTGATCGGGGTGGAAGGAGGGCATTCCATCGGCAACTCCCTTGCAACTCTGAGAATGTTTTACCGTCTCGGCGCCCGTTATATGACTCTTACCCACAGCCAAAATGTCCCGTGGGCAGATTCGTGCACCGATGAGCCTGTTTCATACGGCCTGTCGGAATTCGGACGTGAGGTGGTGAGGGAGATGAACCGGCTCGGCATGCTGGTGGACCTTTCCCACGTCTCCCCCGATACCATGCGGGATGCTCTCGACACGGTCGAGGCCCCTGTCGTGTTCAGCCATTCTTCGGCGCGGGCAGTGGCCGACCACCCCCGAAACGTTCCGGATGACGTTCTGGAGAGAGTAGCGGAGAACGGCGGCGTGGTAATGGTCTCCTTCGTGCCCTCATTTGTTTCTCAAGAGGTGAACGGCTATTACCAGTCGAGAGACGCCGAGAGAGAACGCCTGGCCAGCATCGCCGGAATGTCCGATGAGCAATCAGGAATCGAGCTACAAAAATGGGACGGTTCCAATCCCGCCCCGGACGCTACATTGAGTCAGGTCGCGGACCATATAGACCACCTACGTGAGGTAGCGGGAGTGGAGCATATCGGCATCGGCTCCGACTTCGATGGAATCGGTAGCGTACCCATCGGGCTGGAAGATGTCTCTACTTACCCGGCGCTTACCGCGGAGCTAATCAGCAGAGAATACAGCGATGAAGAGATCCTGAATATCCTGGGCCGGAACGTTCTGCGGGTAATGCGCCAGGTAGAGGACTCAGCCCGACGTATTCAACTGGAGCGCGGGCCTTCGGAAGCACTCATCGAGGACCTGGACGGAACTGGCGGTACGCCTTCAGGAGTGAAAAGATGAAAATCGGAGCGATAACCAATTCCTTTGGAGCCCAGATCGATGGCGACAACCTTTCTGACCTCGTTCGAGAAGCCAGGGACCGGGGCTCAAGGCACATTGAGTTGAGACAGACTTTTCTCGGAGATTGCGAGACCGGAGCCGGTGAAGAGTGGCGTCCTGTGATCGGTAAACTGCGGGCGCTGGTCGATGGGTTCCCGGACCTGTCGTTCAACCTGGCTATGGCACTGCCTTGCCTGTCCGGGGAGGTGGATCCCAAAGGTGAAATATTCCAGCAGTCGTTGGAAGGTGCAAGAGTTGTTGACCCTAACTCCCCCCACCTCCGGCTGGTTGACCCGGCTCCACAGGACAAGATCTGGGAAAGTCCAGACGATATTCCCGAAGAGGCGCTGTCCATTGCCTTTCTCGCCAAAGAGGCGGCCGCCCAGGGGATAACGCTGTCTGTCGAGAACTCAGGCCAGTCCATCGGTGCAATCACAATGCTTGTGGAAGAGTGTCGAAAAGAACTATCTGAGCAAGAAGGCCAGCTTCTCGGTGTGTGCCCCGACCCCACCAACCAGATCCGACGTCAACCGGATAGTGATGCGCTGGGTGACCTAGAAGCCATGCCCCTCGACATGCTCAAGATTGTGCATTTCAAGCAGAACCGAGACGGACAACCTCTTCCCGATGTCGATGACGGAGACTTGGATTGCGCTCGCATGGTGCGAATACTCGACTCCAAAGGCTATGCAGGTCCCGCTATATTTGAGATACCGTCCCACGAAAACATTTTCGAGAACCTGTCCAACAGCTTTGCCTACTTGGAGAAAATTTCAACAACCAACTGATTTTTCAGCTGGGTTTGACGCGCTCCAACCGCGTTGGTAACGTCTGGCCAGAATTCACGATGCACTAATGTCGTGAGAAATCGCTCCGTGGGTGTCACAGCAAGTCCAATCGATTCACGTCTTTGTATCCGGTATTTGAGGAGAACACTTCGTCTGGCAACAACACAAGAGAGCCCGCGCAAGTTCGAGGTCTATACACCAGCCCAATCCGCCACGACGCCACCGGAGCGCGGCTTACCAATTTGCCAATGTCTCCCTCGTCCATTGTCAAAGCTTTGAACGAGAAGAACGGGCAATAATTGCCAATACTAGCCTCGGTCGCTGGCAGGTGAAACCCTACAAACTATGACTCAAACGAATTCTTGCTAACCAAACCGTGTGTTCCCGGTATCTTTCGAGCCTCTACCGTCTCCGCCATGCATACAGACATCCTTCATCTTTGAGGTGTTAGGGCCTCTTCATCTCGGCTCATACGTCAGGAAGAGCCGCCCCCATTGACCAAGCCTAAAGGCCTGTTAGATTTTTGTGACACGCTGCCTAACGTTCTGGGACCATTGTTCACCAATAGACTTTTGCCTAAGAGGTCTTATAGAAGGCATAATTTACAAAATCCCCTGAAAATTCTGAAGTAGGTATGTTTCCGCCAGGGCTGTGTCAACTACGATTTATCAGGCTATTAGCGTTTTGGTTTGATTTTGCAAACTGGTTGTTGGAAGACTTCTAAATAAGACTAAACAGATTTTTTAGAAACCAATAGTGTTGGAATTCAGCTCTCTTAGGTTCCTATCAGAAATTAAACTACTTGGGAGGCTGGTTTTAGTTGAAGCGGAATGTGTTTTTACGAAGATTCGAATCCGCACCGTTTTTGTGCTACCAATTATTTATTGTCAAAACTAAACACGTATAAACATTCTTTGTAAATCGATGGAATCATGGAGCTAAATTGTGGAAAAACAAGAATGTGTGATGCTACTAGGGTGCGGAACTGTCGGTTCCCAAGCTTTCCGATGGCTTGTAGAAAGGGGGTCCTTTAAATCTATCTTGTTGGTAGACGCTGATATTCAACAGGCCAGACATTTGGCAGAAAGCACGGAATTGGGCTCAATAGTTATAGCTGGTATCGAACAGGCGGACGTCAGTGACAGTAAAAAGATAGTGGGTTTAATGAGGAGCTGTGTAATTGTGATAAACACGGTTGGACCATTTTTCCGGTTCGGTCGGGTAGCCCTTGAAGCCGCGCTAGAAGCGGGGGTGCATTACGTAGACGTTAATGACGATGTCGAATCACTAAAAGATCTACTCCAAGACACCAATATAGAACGCACTATTCAGAAGAGTGGCAAGAGCTTCGTTGTCGGTGCCGGCACCAGCCCAGGGTCGACTGGACACATGGCTAGGATTGGTGCAGCTATGTTAGATTGTGTGGAATCTATCCATGTATTCCTGGCTGCAACGATCTCTTGGCGTGGATACCCTGTCTTCTCCCATTTCACTCATTCGATGGGCCAACCCTCAGAATTTTACCTAGACCGCGAGTTGCAACCGGTCCAGCCTTTCGGAAAGAAAGAGTTGGTCCGGTTCTTAGACATCGAAGAGGACACTGTTTGCTATGCTGTGGGACATCCTGAACCCGTTCTTTTTCCCAGTCACTTCACCGAGGTGGAACGGGTGACAATGAAATTAGGGCGTATTCCCAATTCGTTAATGGAAATGTTTCACCACTTTTATATGTACGGTTTAATGGACACGACACCAATCAATCTAGATAACGGTACAGAGATTGCTCCCGCTGACTTCACTGCAGCTTACCTAGCTTCGGATGCGGCCGACAAAATTTTCGGCTTTAGCACTGCGAAACCCCTTTCAGCCCGGTTAGTAAAGGTAATTGGGCAGATTGCAGGAGAAAAAGCGACCATATCTTGCTATCACACTTCAGTTTCAATATCTGGACAGGACGCAGCGATTATCGCCTCTCTACTTATTAGAGGCGAACTATTAGTCGAAGGGCTCACTACTGCCGAGGCCCTAGATCCCTGGCGAATCATGAAGGAACTTTTAGAAGAGGAAGGGGCATTTATGCGTTATTTTGTACCAAGCGTTGGTTGCGCTGGGGAGGAATTTTACACATGCGATCCATTGAATGATTATTGGCGACTTAAAAAATAAATCAGAGAATGCCCATTAATTCTGAGTAGTTCATTTCAAGGCTTTCTGAAAGTGATTTGTAGGTGATTGACCCTCCGAAAGTGTTTACGCCCCGGGCTAGCCCGGAGTTGTGTTTAATTGCCTGATGGACTCCCTCATTCGCCAGGATCTTGACGTAAGGTAAAGTTGCATTGGAAAGAGCTGTACTGGCCATGTTCCCCACTATTCCCGGCATGTTTGTCACAGCATAGTGGAGTACCTCATTTTCTGTGTACGCCGGGAAATCATGTGAGGTAGGACGAATACCTTCCACGCATCCCCCTTGATCAATGGCTACATCGATTAAAACAGTGCCAGGATTCATCTTATTGACCATTTCTCGGGTGATCAGTTTTGGAGCTTTCGCCCCAGCAACAAGGACAGCTCCAACCACGACATCAGATTGAGCTACCTGATCGTAAATGGCTGAAGGGGTAGGATAGATTGTCTTTATAGTTCCCCGTGTAAGAATGTCTATTTCACGAAGTCGATTCAGATCGATGTCCGCGACTGTCACATCTGCTCCGGCACCCGCTAATGTGACAGCAGCGTTAAGTCCGACGGACCCCCCACCAAGGATGAATGCTCTGCAATTTCCCGAACCTGGTATTCCCCCCAGTAGCTTGCCGACTCCCCCTTCTAGATTGGTCAGCAATCTGGCGGCAATTTGCGGGACCAGCCGACCTGCGATTTCACTCATAGGTTGAAGAAGGCAAAGTTTGCTATCCCGGTCTTCCACAGTCTCATAGGCGATGCCTGTTACCCCTTTTTCTATAAGGCAATCCACCAAGCTAGGCTCAGCTGCTAAATGGAGGTAGGTAAAGATGGTTTGTCCGTCTTGTATACGGTTAAATTCAGAGGATTGGGGTTCTTTCACTTTGACTATGATTTCTGATTCACCGTAGATTTCTTCGGGATCATCTACTATGGTAGCCCCGGCTCTGTCAAGATATGTCTCATCGCTGAATCCTGAACCAGATCCCGCGGCCGACTCAACCAGAACTTTGTGTCCCTCGCCTACAAGAATTTCAACTTTATCAGGCGGAAGAGACACGCGGTTTTCATCCGCCTTTATTTCTTTTGGTACGCCAATTATCACGGCGATCTCCTAATTATAATTCCCCATATACGCCAATAAACAACGATTTTGTTCAATCGAGAATCTTCTCGAATGCCCTTCGAAGCCTCTTGCCGGCCTCATCTAGGTGTTCGAACGGGGGTCTTGTAAAAGCCAACCGAAAGTGGTTGTCATCTATTCCTTTATCTAAAAAAAATATGGACCCGAGAGAGAATATTAATCCCTCGTCTGCCGACGCCTGAATCAACTCTGAAGCCTTACCTTTTTTGCACTCCACCCAAAGGAAAAATCCCCCTTCCGGCTCTTCCACTTCAACATACGTATCACAGTTTTCGCGAAGGGTTGAAATCATTGCTTTACATTTGTCACGGTATAGGGCGCGCATGGAAGCCACATGTTCCTCCAATCTACCTGACACAATGAAATCGGTGAGAGCATAGTGAACCAGCGGACTGTTTCCCATGTCGAATCGAACTTTGGTTAGGGGTTCTGCAAACTCCTCACGCGCCTGTATCCAACCGGAACGAAGGCCAGTAGCAATGATTTTGCTGAAACTACACAGTTTGATCACTCCGTGGCCATTAGAAAGAGCATAGTATGAAGGAGGGGGTGGAGCATCATAATAAAGTTCCGTGTAGGCGGCGTCCTCGGCTATTATGATCTTGTTCCTAGCACAGGTTTCAAGTACTGATCGTCTAACATCAAGGGAAGTGACACTTCCCATTGGATTGTGATAATCAGGAATGGTGTAGAAAAGTTTGATTCGTTTCCCCTGCTCAGAAAGTTTCACGATTGTTTCTCGGAACTGGGCTACGTTTATACCGTTCAAATCCATTGGAACTTCGATAACCTCAGCCTGGAAACCCCGTATAGCCCTTACAGTGCCTGAATAACTCGGCGATTCCACGATCACGACATCGTCGGCCTCGATGAATGCTTTACAAACGTTTTCTAGGCAACCCGAACTGCCGTTATGCATGATAATGTTGTTTGATTCAAGTGAAGTTCCCTCAAGGCGGTTCTGCCTGTTGGCTATAGCCTGCCTGCAACCTTCATAACCGAACCATCCACCATACATAAGGGCATCAGAAGCATTATTTTCAATCGCGTTCGTAAAACCTTTAATAATGTCTTCAACGGGAAGAGCGGTGTCGTCTGGAATCCCACCTGCCAAGACAATAGGGTCAGGATGTTCAGTTGGTAAGCGCCAGAACCTGCCCGCATCCGTCGCGCTTCCAGCGCCTATATTCCGTGCACCAGAAGAGAGAAGGTGATCTACGTCTACACCTTTCCATTCCGACGCTGCAGTATTTTTATCGTAAAAATCCATTCGCGATACTCCTTATGCATTTGGACAATTAGTCTGTCGCGAAGAAGTGCTAAATCACGGACAACAACCTATGAATGATAGTGTGGAGGGATAGATTTAGTAAAGAAGTTACTCCATCAATAGCCTATATTCTTGGATTTTGACGCATTCCAGATGCGCAATTGGGTTTAAACTCGGAGTAACCCTTGTGACCTCATCCAGTTTATTTGATCTGTTATTGATTCGGTCCAATGGCGTGGGTTATGGCCTAACTCCAATTTTGCAAGATCTGAAGAAATGTTCGAGTTGCTCCAGATGGTATGTAACGCGCTAGGAGTAAAAAGCGAATCTCTTCCTAGTGCCCTATTTGCGTAACCGTTGATATAGGCTAGTCCTAAAGCCACAGAATCTGGAATCTTCAATCTCGGGCGGTTTGCACCGTTCTCATGATGAAGGTATTGGAAGAGTTCCGCTACAGAGACTCTCTGCCCGGAGAGGATGTAGTGCTGTCCATTCCTACCCTGGTCTATACTGGAGATGATCCCGAGTGAGACATCCCTGACGTCCACAAAATCGTATGCCCCGGAAACATATGCGATACCACCCTTTTCCAAGTGCATCTTGATTACTCTGCCGATTCTGGACCATCGTCGCTCGTACGGTCCCACAAAACCAGTTGGACAAATGACCACGGTTTCTATATTACCTTGGTCAGATGCTTCTAAAACGTCTAAAGTTGCCTTTGCCTTGGAGACTCCGTAGGCATCCTGAGCTAGTGAAGGTTCTATAGAAAAGCTCTCGTCTATGGTCTGCCCTTCAACTCCTTGGCTTATAGCGTGGATGGAACTGATGTAAATCAATCGTCTAACCTGACTTCGACTGCAGGCTTCTATGACGTTTCGGGTACCAACCACGTTTGTGCGTTCAAGTGATCTTTTCATAGATGGCATTATTGAGATTAGACTGGCCAAGTGAAGGACACATTCCGAACCCTTAAAGGCCTCACTTAAACTGTCTGCTGAAGATAATTCTGCAATAGCTATCTCCAAATCCATGTGCAAAAGCGGCGTTAAGTCCGTATTTTCCCTGCAAACAACTTTAATAGAAAAGCCCTCCGCCAAAAGCTGAGGTAATAGGGAATTCCCAAGGTGACCTGTCGCCCCTGTGATAGAGACCTTCATCAGATACCTGACAAGTACATGGATAAACCAGATGTTGCAACCATTCCGACCCCTAGTTTCAGTTATATATAAAGTTGATTCGGCCTTTTATTAGCAAGAATAGGTAGACTATGAGAAACACGGGACATCCTAGGATGAGAATTCCAATGAACCAATTTCGTTGAAGTATGGACGTTTCACTTCCTTCTGCAAAGGATTCATAAAGCCAGGCCTCACAACTTAGAATGAACACACTTTGAACATCGGTTATCGGAATCAAGATTTAAGGTATAGATGGCTGCGACAAACAGTTCATCACCCGGATACGTATACGGAATATTTTTGTCTAACTTTATATTTTTCAATAGTTTCGCTTTGAATATGTTCTTTCGGTACAAGAAATTGGGGCAGTAGCGCAACAATCTCTTTACGCCGCCAACGCAATTCTCAGCCTTGGTGCAAAGTGTAGACGGGAGAGGGCCCCCGTCTACACAATGAACAGAAACGGCATTCAGTTCAATTCTGGAGGACGTTCAAGATGCCAATTTGTATTTTGCTCGTACGCGTAAGCAACATTCAACACAGTAGTCTCATCAAAAGGTCGGCCTGCAATTTGGAGAGCCAAGGGCAGTTTACGGGCTCCGTCTGTTGAGAAACCACAGCAGATAGACAGGGCTGGGCCGCTCACCATGCTGAACAAACCCCTATACGATCCTTCGGTTAGAGCACGAACAGCCGCCTGCTTACTGGGTATCCCCGGGCGTAGATCCATGATAGTCGCCGGCTCGGAAGCAATCGGCATGGCCAGGATGTCGAATCGCTCAAATGCTTCTAGGGCCTGCCTGCGCACCATCGTACGTAGTTTTTGTGCCTTGTAGTAAACCGAGGAGGGGACCAGTTCACCGGCAGTGAAAGCGACGCGGGTATTGTGATGCAGATCATCGGGCCTGTTGCGAAGCCATTCCGGGTGCAAGCTTGATCGTTCAACAGAACTTATTATTCGGCTTGCAACACCTGCGACTTGGGCTAATGGAAGAGATGTCTCTTCAACTTCGGCACCTAAACTGACCAGCAATCGAGCGGCGTCCAGAACGCCTTGACGCACTGGTTCAGTCACTCCCATCACGTCGGGATCAAGGAATTCCTTGATCAATCCGACTTTGAGACCACTTACATCGCCTGTTAGAGCAGCACCATAGTCCGGGACTGGAACGTCCTTTGTATACTGATCTCTCCGATCGTATCCGGCAATTGCGCCCAACGTCAAAGCACAGTCCTCCACCGTACGGGAGATCGGACCTATCGTATCCAAAGACCATGACGCTCCATCAACTCCATATCTACTCACTCGACCCCATGAAGGTCTGATACCCACCAGTCCGCAATTAGCTGCGGGGCCTCGCACCGACCCTCCCGTATCCTCGCCAAGGGATGAGGCACACATAAAAGACGCCGTGGCCGCACCAGAACCAGTGCTTGATGTCCCGGGGCTCCTACTTAGGTCCCACGGATTACGAGTGACACCAAATGCCGACGTTATCGGGTCACCCATAGCAAATTCAGTCATATTTAATTTTCCAAGGATTATCGCACCCGATTTCCTGAGCCCGCTCACCACGGCTGCATCGACATCCGGCACAAAGTCAGACCGAATCCTCGAGGCGCTAGATGTTCGGATTCCTTCGGTGTGAATCTGGTCTTTAACCCCAACTGGGACCCCGTGTAGTGGACCTTTGTTCAACCCAGACGTAATGTCAGTTTCTGCCTCATGAGCTGCCACTAACGCCTCATCTGCCAAAACAGTGATGTATGCGTTCAACTTCGGGTCAACCACGGCTATCCGATCCAGGTAAGCTTTTACAACCTCAACGGGCGAAATTTGCTTCTCTCTTATCTTATTGGCCAGTTCAGTTGCGGAAAGAAAAACCAGGTCTTGATTATTCATAAACCCTAATCTCCCGTCTGGAAAATAACGGGCAGTGGTTCAATCCCATTAATTCCTTCCGGATTAATGCTCTCTATCGCATCCAACATGGCGTTTAAGCTGTGTTTGACGTCCGTGATATCAGAGTCTTGAATGTCCAGGTTGACGGCCTTAGCCAATACACGTATATCATCATCGTTCAATTCAGGCATAATGCAGTCTCCTGAGGCGAATCTTGTTCCGTTTGGTCACCCGATTATAGGTCATCGAAGTGAAACCTATTTTCACGGTGTGATTCAGCTCACTCCAATCTCCACCGTGCATACAAATACCTCACATCTAGAAGATGAGGATTCGCCGCGAGTGGCCGGGCGGACAATATCTGCAACTTATCTCTATTGAATTCACAGAGCCGGGATACGCGTCCCCTCGGTCGTCATTCGCATTGTGTAGATCGACGTTCGGGCCGTGAACAACAGTGTTCGATGATCGTACCCACCCCAGGCGACGTTCGCGGGAATCTCAGGCAGTCGGATGATCCCCATATGAGAACCATCGGAGTCAAAAACCCAACACCCACCGGGCCCGGTGCAGTACACCCGGCCCTCGACATCCACCTTCATCCCGTCGGGGACACCGTCAGGCTCGTCCGAGGACATGTCTGCCCAAACTCGACCGTTTGAGAGCGTGCCGTTCTCTGCGACGTCAAACGCTTCGATGTGTTTACTCTCCCGAGTGTTGGCAACGTACAGAATTGCCTCGTCGGGTGAAAAAGCGAGGCCGTTAGGGTACTCGAACTCGCCGATTGCAACGAATTGGCTTCCGTCAGGCCGGACCGCGTGGACACCTCCGAAATCAATCTCCCTGTCTTCCGGAGCGATACGCCCGTTAGGATTGGTGAAATACACCGTCCCGTCTGACCGACCTACAAGGTCGTTGGGCCTGTTCAATTTTTTACCTTCCCAATGGTCAACAAACACGGAAATCGAGCCGTCGCCGTCACGGCGAGTCAACCGGCGATTGTCACCTTCGCACATGATTAGACGACCCCGTAGATCAAAGGTCAGGCCATTGGAACCCCCACTGTTTTCGCGCTCGACCCGCGGTTCAGCGCCCGGCGCAATACTGAATATCAGGCTCCGACGGATATTTACAAACAACCAGTAGCCGTCGGGATGCCACAGCGGGCCTTCGGTGAAAACAAAGCCCGTCGCCAGCCTTTCGACAGCATTACTTTCCATGACCTCTGATAGCCTATTTGTCATTTCAATCCTCCTCGAGAAGGTTCACTCCTGCAGCACAAGAGCCTTTACGACTGATTCAACCTGTTCGTCCCCTATATTGCAATGTATCGATCCTCCGGCAGAAGGACAGGTCAAAATACTCCGCGGATTAGGTCAAAAGATTCACTGATATGGCTTTCCCAGGGCTAAATTCAGACTGAGTGTATTTCCCGCCATTGTTGGCCAATTCTTTCTATGACAATAGCTAACGCACTTATCTTATATGGTTCCCTCTTTTTTGTTGACATCTACCTGATTTCTACTTAAACTCGGCGGTGGCGAGTTGGGTAGGAATTTAAATACTTTTCCGACGGTATGCAATAAACTGATTTGCATTCGTAGTTTAGGAGAACTTCCTTTTGACTAAGCATCGTAACTTAGTTTTTATATTTAGTGACCAACAGAGATACGACACGTTGGCCTGCTATGGAAACGATTGGATCAAGACTCCGAACATCAACGCCTTGAGTGAAGAATCGTTCGTGATGGAAAGAGCCTATGTCGGGCAACCAGTCTGTACACCCGCCAGAGGAACAATCGTCACAGGTCTCCATCCTCATAACGCTGGGCCTACTGTTAATGTCATACCTTTGCCACCTGAGCAGAAAACTATAGCTGAATATCTTCCTGGTGAATATAAAACTGGCTGGCATGGAAAATGGCACCTAGGTAATGACGGAAATGCACAACACGGGTTTCAGCACTGGATCTCCACCGAAGATCATAGTTCTCGCTTCGTTGGCTTGACCGGTGAACCCAGCAAGAGTGACTTCCATAATTACTTGGAAGGGAAGGGCTACGAACCTGACACAGAGTTGAACCAAGATCAGCGCGGAACTGCCCTGCTTCCTGACGAGGTCACTTCTAATATTCCGGAGAACTGGAAGGTCTTCAGTGGTGGGTTGAGATCAGAAATGCCAGCGGAAGATCAGATGGCTCATTTCCTTGGCCGAAGTGCGTCTGATTTCATTCGAGAAAACAAGGCTGAGCCCTTTGCGTTGTATGTCAGCACGTTTGAACCCCACTCTCCCTACAACGGTCCATATAATGATCTGTACGATCCGGCATCATTGCCTACGGGCCCTGCCTTCCTGAAAAAACCGGAAAATGCGCCTCTTATAAGCCGCTTGAGAGCAGACAACAACATGCAGTTCCTTCAAGGTTCAGACGGCTCTGACCACAACTACGTCGAGCGGATAGCCCAGTACAATGACATTAGTTCTGAGCACGGCTGGAAGGAACTAAGGGCCAGGTATTTGGCAAACATAACTCTGGTCGACGACATGGTGGGGATGATCGTGGACACCCTCAAGGAACAGGGCATCTACGAAGAAACAATCATCGTTTTTACAAGCGAGCACGGTGAAATGGCCGGGGACCACGGCATGCTTGAGAAGAGATCGATGTATGAAGAATCGGCCCGAGTGCCTTTGCTTATAAGGGCTCCTCAAATATCGAAGGAACAGAAGATAGTCAGTGGTAACTTCAGTCATGTCGACCTCGTTCCTACCCTGCTCGAGATGCTTGGTTGTGAGGTACCCGACGGGCTTGACGGCAAATCGGTTGCTAACGTTTTAGAAGGGAATGGGAATCTGAGAAACAACGAGGTTTTTGTCGAATGGAATGGGATAGGTTCCATAGAGGATAGGTTGCTGGGAACACACGAAATAAACGCGATGCACCAGGCCCCCTGGCGGACCATCGTTTATAGAGATTGGAAGCTGAACCTCTGTGCCAGCGATCAATGCGAACTCTATAATTTAAGAGAGGACCCGCATGAATTGTCAAACCTATATACTGTTCCTGAATATGCGGACATTGTCCTCCTACTCACCACTAAGATTAGAACGTGGCAGTATAAAACGGACGATAGCGCGCCTTTGTAAGAACTAGCAAAAATATTTAGTATACTTTCCTATTAGTACCCTTTTTTATTTAATAGATAAGGAGTTAGTTATGGCGAAAAACTATCTACACATAGGTATCTTGGTGCTTATGATGGCTACGCTACTTGCGATGATCGCATGTAGCTCCTCTGACAGCACCACCCCCGCTCAGCCCGCGCCAGCCGCCGCAGCAGCTCCCGCGGCGGCCGCTGCTGCGGCGGCACCCGCCGCCCCCGCTCAGCCCGCGGCAGCAGCCCCCGCCGCCCCAGCGGCGGCTCCAGTAGCTCCTGCTCCAGGAACAACTAAGCAAAAAGTCACTGCAAAGCCTAAAGCGGCTGTTGCAAAGACGACTCACGAATTCGCGGGAGGTAAACGCGGAGGGGTGATGAAGATAATTACAGGAAAATGGTTCCAGAGATGGGACATGACCACTCGATCTCACTGGTCTTCGACTCAGGGCCTCAACCGGTTTTACAGCGGTGTCCTACAGTTCTCGCCTCGAGATGGCATCACCGTCACTCCTGACCTAGCCAACGGCTGGGAGCTCAGTGATGACTTACTGGGTTCGACCTTTACCTTCAATGAAGGGGTCAAATGGCATGACGGACAGCCCTTCACCCTGGATGATGTGGTTTATACGATTAATCGATGGCAAAACCCTCCGGAGGGAGTGCCTCAGCCCCGTATCGCCGGGCTATTGCTTGTCAAAGACATGCAAATCGTAGATTCCACAACGTTAAAGATGACCCATACGAAGCCAACGAGCAGGATACTGACAGCTTTGGCAGATTCGTGGCATCCAGTCCTTCCGAAGCACGTTCTTGAACCCGCGGGAGGAGTGCTCGATAGCCCTGAGCAGGTAATAGGCACAGGGGCATACAAGATAACGGACTGGGAAGATGGCAGTAGTGTGACAAGCGAAGCCAACCCGGATTATTTCATTAACGCCCCGGACGGGAAGCCCCTTCCTTATCTCGACGGCATAATTGGCATAGCCTTTGCGGGATCCGACCTAGCACAGGCCGCTCTAGCCACACGCCAAGTTGATTATTACACCAGCCTGACTCCCGTGCTTGGCCTCGAAGCGGCCAAAAGCAATCCTGACCTCCTTGTAACGCGATGGGATAGCCCAGGGTTCCAGGGAATATCAATGAATTCCAACGTCCCGCCTTTCGACGATGCCGAATTGAGGGCCGCTTTCCGATGTGGCCTTGACACTCGGGAGATAGCGGATCTATCCAGCGCCCCGGGAATTGAGCCTCCGACCATGAAACAGATCAGCTTCTTCGGGACAGCAGACCCGAACTACGACGACGTTCTGGACTACCCTTGCATCGCCGCATCTCAGAGAGAAGCACAGGAAGCCAAATCAAGGGAGGTGTTTAAGGCAAAAGGGTTTACGGACGTGAAGTTCCACAGCGACGATCCTGATAACCCGATAGCAACGATAGTTCAACAGCAGATGAAGGCACTCGGGGTTGACGTCGAGATCGTAGTGGAGGAAATGATGTCAGCGAGAGAGACGGCATACGCCGGAGACACGACACTGTTCTGGTTTGGGCAGGCTGTCGCCAGCAAGAGCCCTGTTGAGATAATCAACCAGATTTTCCGGCCGGGTTCGGGTTTCGAACTCTACCAGGCGACTCCTCCCAAAACCTGGCTTGATTTGCTCGATCAACTAGATATGGCAACTCTAGGATCTCCTGAAGAGAAGGTCATCAGCAAGGAAATGGACCGCATCATGAGAGAAGAATGGGTACCTAAGGTACCTGTCAGAAGGCCAGATGAATTTCAGGTCAAGCAAAATAGCGTTATGAATGTCGATGCAATTGCAACAGCCAAGTTTATACAATCCAGATTCGTTGACGCTTGGTTAGACAGATAACTGGCCAAAAAATTTAGTGATTGTGACAAGGCCTGCCAACTGGGACACAAATCTCACTTGGTGGGCCAGGTCATAACCAGTGTTCTCCAGAGGGAACCTGCCAGGGGCTCAAACAAATGGGTTCCTTCATGAATAAAGAACCGAGCATTTAGTCCAGCGGGTTTAACTGTGCAAATATACATATTCAGAAGATTCCTTCTCCTGTTCCCCACTATCCTTTTCTTGGGAACGATACTGTTTTTTATGATCCAAGCTATGCCCGGCGACGTCGCCTCCTCACTCTTATCAGGAGAAGAGAATGCCGCGGACCCCATAGCAATCGAAAAGCTCAGAAAGGAACTGGGCCTATCTGACCCGATCTTCATGCAATATTTAAGGTGGTTACGTCAAACAGCGGGCGGGGACCTTGGCTATTCTCCCTACTTCAGCATGAGCGTCTGGGAACTTTTGAAACCCAAGATCGAAGTCACGGTAACTCTCGCCCTCATGGGTGTCGCATTTGCGATAATCCTGGCGCTACCAGCGGGAGTTTTTTGCGCCCTCAACAGAGGTAGCCTGTTCGACCAAGTTATTCGTACAATCAGTGCTGGAGGTATGGCTATACCAGCGTTCTGGTTAGCAATTTTGCTCTTGCTCTATCTAACCAAGGTAGTAGGTTGGATACCACCTGTAATGCATGTGAGTATATTTGAGGAACCGGGAGTGGCATTTCAACGTTACATGTTACCAGCGGCAATCCTGGGATTCCGTTCTGCTGCCGTCATAAGCCGAATGGTCCGCTCAATGATGTTGGAGGTTTTAAATGAAGATTACGTACGGACTGCCTGGGCAAAGGGCCTAACTCCTAAAGTCGTAATAATCAGGCATGCCTTGAGGAATGCCCTCTTGCCAGTAGTCACAATGTTAGGCATGCTGCTGGCGGGCCTGGTCGACGGAGCGGTTGTCCTGGAGACTGTTTTCAACTTACCTGGAGTCGGGTTATTGATGGTCAGCGCCGTAGCTGCAAGGGATGCTTCAACCGTCCTTGGATTGGTGCTCGGCATAGGCTTCTTTATGATGATATGGATACTCATAATTGATCTTTCATATCGAGTCCTGGATCCTCGTGTTAAATATGAATAACATGCGCAGATGGCATTATAATTCTACAGTGCTTGCCACGGCATCCAGAGAACCCTGTCCGCAGCAGGTTGTCCGTTATGCTTGATCAAGACAATGTCCCGAACCCACACCTTCGAAGGGTTCGCAGATTCTGCTCTACCAATCCGGCGGGAACCGCAGGATTAATCATAGTCATAGTTGCCGTTCTCGGGGCTGTATTCGCCCCGCTTATAACTCCTTTTCCTCACGATGCCTTTGTCGCAACCCGATACTTGAAACCATTCCAGGAGGCCAGTGACGGTAGTTTATTGATTTTTGGCTCGGATGATCTCGGGCGTGACGAGTTCACCAGGATAATTTATGGTGGCCGAATATCGCTTCTAGTAGGATTTCTCTCCCCTATAATCGGCGTATCCTTTGGAACCATGATAGGAATCATCAGCGCCTATTACGGAAAATGGATCGACCTGATTCTCCAACGATTTGTCGACACACTGCTCATTCTTCCGGGACTTATCATATTGATGACAGTGACAGCCGCCTTCGGGTTTACAGTCATCGTGGTCATCGCGGCCCTGTCCATGTTCAGCGGTATAGGGACGATCCGTATCGTGAGATCACATGTTCTAGCATTAAGAGAAGCACAATATATAGAATCCCAGAGGGCGATAGGATCCTCTGTCGTAAGGATTATTCTGCGGCACATCCTTCCCAACACCCTACCGGTGTCGATAGTATTGGTAGCAGTCGGCATTGCCGGCTCGATTGTTGCCGAGGCCCAGCTCAGCTTTCTGGGCCTCGGCATATCTCCGCCGACACCTACCTGGGGTAACATGCTGAACGGAGCCCAGAGCAGGTTCAACTCTGGTCCGCACCTCGCCATACTGCCTGGAGTTTTTATCACTGTCACAGTGCTCGCTCTCAATTTGCTGGGGGACACGGTGAGAGACATAATGGATCCGCGACTGCGGGGCCGCCAATAACTTATTTCCTTTAAGGACGTGGCCAGTCAAATGAAAAGCCGATTGTAAGGAGTTGTAATGAGCGATCGAAGGCCTAACATCGTATTTCTGTTTAGTGATCAGCAGCGTTACGACACGTTAAGCTGTTATGGCGCCGACTACTTGGACGTTCCCAATCTGGATGCTCTTGCTGATGAGAGTTTTGTATTCCAGAACGCTTACGTCTCCCAGCCAGTATGCACCCCTGCCAGGGCGACTATCATGACCGGCCTCTATCCTCATGCCGCAGGACCGATTGTCAACATGATCAATCTGCCAGAGGACGTAAAGGTCATATCAGAAATGATCTCAGATGACCATTACAAGGGTTATATGGGAAAGTGGCACCTCGGTAACGACATAGAACGCCAGCATGGTTTCAACGTCTGGAGATCATCAGAAGATGGGCACGGTACCGGATACACTCACGCTCAGCTCAATAACGAGACCTCCACATACACCGAATATCTGGTATCGAAGGGTTATACGCCAGATAGAAAACCGGCGGCGAATGCTGAAGGGAGAGGTTTCTCATTACTGGGACGGCGATCTGGTATTCGAACTTCTACTTTTTCTTCCGATGCTCATTATGACATGCCTGAGGAAGACCAGATGGCGTCCTATCTTGCACAGGAAGCCTGTGAGTTCATAGATGAAAACAAGGACAGGCCGTTCGTACTCTATGTAAGTACCTTCGAGCCTCATTCTCCT
>JASMAO010000019.1 GCA_030754315.1 SAR202 cluster bacterium | reverse complement strand
GCGAACATTTTCTAATTGTCTAATTCTGCACGAATATGGGGAGGGAACGACATTTTGGCCTACCCCTAATCGTGGCCCGTGTCAAGGCGACCGACGACGAATTCACCGTATGGAACGACCCGTCGTGGCGGCCGCTTGTCGAGATGGCTCACCGGGAAACGGACCTCATCCGGATGGTCAGTCCCAGTTGGCACGACGACTCGGACAATGGCCTCAGCGAACTCACGGCGCGAGATACTTGGCCTGATGGCGACTCACGCTTCACTCGCACGACGATACGAGCGCCGGGAAGGACCCTGACTTCCTTGACGCGTCGCGACAGAGGCGCCCAGACCACCTGGACGCTCGAACATCTCTTGAAAGATGTCGAAGACGCCGAGGCGTATCTGCGGCTTCCTGAGCCCACAATCGGCCGGGTCGATGTGTCGGGTATACTCGCAGAGGAAGATGAGCTGGCCGACGCCGGCATCGTTAGCATCGAGTTCGGCGACCCGATCTGTTCGGCTGCGAGCCTATTCTCTATGGAGGACTACACCGTCATCGCCCTGACCGAGCCCGACCTTTTCCACCGACTGCTGCAAAGATTCGCACGGACTATGTTCCCGCGATGTGAGCAGGCGGCCGAAGCGTGCCCGGGTCGCTTCTGGCGCATCTGCGGGTCGGAATACGCCAGCGAGCCGTACCTCCCGCCTCGCCTGTACGAAGAATATGTCGTCCGATACACGGGCCAGATTGTCGGTATAATTCAGAAGTACGGCGGCCATGCGCGGATCCACTCGCACGGCCGGCTGCGAGGAATTCTGCCGCTAATCGCAAAGATGAACCCGGACGGGCTGGACCCGTTGGAGCCGCCGCCTCAAGGAGACATGGAACTATGGGAGATTAAGGAAGCGATCGGGCGGGACACGGTGCTCATGGGAAACATCGAGGCGGCGGACATCGAGATGCTGCCGCCAGCCGATTTCGAGAAGAAAGCCGCCGCCGCCCTGCGTCAGGGCACAGCGGGCGAGGGGCGCGGCTTCATTCTCCATCCGTCTTCTTGTCCCTACGGCCGAACGATCACGGCGCAGACCATCGCCAACTACGAGACCATGATTCGCCTGGCCAAGAACTGGACCGGGTGAGGCGAGGAACCCTATCCCTGCGGCAGCGGCAAGAAATACAAAAAGTGCTACGGGGCAGGAGCGTGGCCAATGGATCTGAATGACTTGTATCTGACTAATCGTCCGGCCCCCCAGGTGGGGTCAGGGCCGATGTGAAGCGGTACATAGCGGGGGGCATCATATTGCAGGTCTAGAGTAAATGAGTTACAATTATCAACAACCTAACCATTTTTCTCGGTAAACAGCCGATTCTGAAGAGATTATGGGAGTGGAACGACAATTTGGCCCACCCCTAAATCGGCGTGGCCCGCGCCAGTACCCGCATACCTTTTCGTCAAAAGGCGGAGACAATGATGTTAAAAAATCAATTCTCAATGGGGAAAAAGACAGGGATTGTTTTTATTCTTTTATTTTCGATGATTTATGTATTGGCTTCTTGCAAGTTAGTAAGCGACAAGAAAGCAAGCAGTCAGAATCATCCAAAACGAACCTCACACATGCCCTCAGAAAAGCTTTTGCGCGTAGGTCCCACGACCGCTCCGCCTGTTATAGACGGCAGTCTCGACGATACCTGCTGGCGCGATGCGACCATGGCTTCCGGGTTCATTACAACCAGAGGAGAGTGGACCCATAAACAAACCACGGCGTATGTTACTTATGATGATGAATACCTCTACATCGCCTTTGAATGCGATGAACCCACGCCTGAAAAAATCAAAGCGATATCAACAGAGAACGATAGTCCTCAGGTCTTCAAAGACGACGTAGTGGAGGTTTTTCTCGACACGAATCACGATCTGCAGACCTATTATCATTTAGGCATTACCCCCAAGGGAACACACTATGAAGCGTCTTGCCGTGTTGGCGAAAAAGAGGAGTTCCGAAAAACTGACTGGAACCCGGATTGGGAACTCAAAACCGGAATCGGCACTCACTTCTGGACGGCTGAGATGCGCATTTCACTGGACTCCCTTGATGCTATCTTTCCAAACCCCGGTACTGTCTGGGGCATCAATTTAACTCGGACCTGCCGGACAGAACGCGTTGCCTCCAGTTGGGCCATGGCTTACGGAGGATTTAACCAGCCCAAGAAGTTTGGCAGAATTGCTTTTGGGGCCCCGGCTGATGTTTCTTATTCTATGACTTCATTGGCAAATCAGAATACACCCGGCAACTGGATAAGGTTCAGAAATGGTAAGGCGAATTCGCTGGCTATTCGAACCAAATGCGTATGGGCAGACGTCTCTTCTTCAATCCTCGTGTCCCTTGGTCCGAAAGAAGAAAAAGAAATCTGTATCCCCCGTAACATTATCGACAAAGCAGGAAAAGATTTACCGCTAAAAGGTATTGATATAAAAAAGGTGCTGTTGACAGTAGCCAATGACAAAACAGGAGAAATCTACGATTTCATAAAGGGGATGTTGATAAAGGATGTGAAAACAGAAGGAACCGTAACCATAGACCGTTACTATTACACCCCTGATGTCGAACAAATGCAGATCACCTTTACCAATAGAACAGAAAAAGGTTCTTGTTTTAAAGTCGAGGTAAAAAAGGACACTAGTGAGAAAGTCCTGGCCTCTAAACAGGTTCTTGTTGGGCCCGGCACGGATGACTATGTGATTTCATTCGGTATAAAAGACTGGGATCTGGGGCGGTATATTGTCTCAGCGAATCTGACGGGTGAAGGCGGCGAGGACTTGTTTTCTACGCGTCGGGTCTTTTTTAAGAAAGAAATGGCTCCTGCAACAATTCCGTCGGCTGCGCCAAAAGTCAGTATTCGTTCAGATGGAATCATTCTATTGGACGGAAAACCGTTCTGCCCCTTTCTTGCCAGTAAACCAACCTCTCCGCTTGCTAAAGACTGCTTTAACGTAAAATTAAGGGGAGAAATAGGACTGGTATCCCGGCCCTTGACGAGACGGGGAATTGGTTTGCCTACATGGGTCAGGGAAAAAGGAAAGCTTTTTACGCTCTTACCTGAAGAAGAAAAGATGTTAGAGGATATTCGCAAAGTGGTTACCGCACAAAGAGCAGATCCTTTGCTTTTATATTGGTTCATAAGATATGAAGCTGAAATCCCTATGTATAGAGGACAAGAGAAAAGAGTGCGTTTGGATAACACAAAGGAGTTACATAAAATAAGCCAATTTGTAAAAAGCATCGACCTGAATCATTTTACAGCCCTACAAATTGATCGTGGTGACGAAACAAGCTACAAAAACTCTGCGGATATTCTTGAGGTGGCGCGGTGGTCATCCTCATATGCGCAACACCTAATACCAAACCTGATAACGGATGTAGATGACATAAAAAATATTCTTGGACCAAACAAACCTTTTCTGTTTTGGATAGGTGCTTCCTTCTCTGATCAACGGACGGCGGAAGAAATTCGATGTGCGTGTTATCTGGCGTTGATGCACGGAGCTGGAGGGATTGTTTTCCATATGGGACACGGGGGTATTCCTCTCTCCTCAACGCGACATTGGTCGGTCTACTCAGGTCTTTCCCGGGAGATTGAAGAGCTGTTCTCCATATTGACCACGCCTCAGAAGGGCCATAAAACCAAGATAAGCGTGAATCCTCCTGAAATTGATTATTGTGTACGGGAATACAACGACCGGCTATATCTGATTGCCGTGAATACGTTATACCGTTCGGTCAATGCAGAGATCTCGCTTGCGGATCATTCTACCATTGCAAAGCAGGTCAAACTCCTATTTGAAAATAGGGAAATCAAATTTGAGGGAAACAGCTTTAGTGACGAATTTACAGCCTTAGAACCCCACATATATGAACTTTCTCCAGCCAAGAGAAAATAATGGCAGGACGGGGGGGCATTTGCCCCTTCCTTAATTGGACCAGGTGTGCAACGGTGGCAAATGCGGTGCTTCTTCCGTTAACTGTTGTTAGCTTGCTTCTAACCTCTTGGGATGATAAGACTTGGCTGTGATTTAAGCAATGCATTTCTCTCCAGAGGTCAAGCATGCCACGACAACAACGAGAGGTCCGGCACTCCTGCCCCAATACCCAAGGCCAATTCTATGGGCAATCCGGCAAAGGCAATATCATCCGATATGGCTTCTTCAACCTAAAACGCGGCAAACGGCGACGATATCGCTGCAAAGTATGCGGGGGAACCTTCTGCTCAACTACAGCAACTGTGTATCACCGTATCCACCGATCACGCAATACGTTTGATGAAGTCTGTAGTTTATCTGTCGAAGGACTCAGCAAGTCTGCAATTGCCAGAGTCAAAAGGCTCTCCTGGAATACCGTCTCCCGCTGGCTGGAACGTGCTGCCCAAGCTGCAAAGCAATTCAGTAAACGCAGATTACGTGGCTTTGTACTCCAGGAACTACAGCTTGATGAGATCCGAACATTTCTGGATAGCAAGAAACGTCCCATTTGGATAATAACCGTTATAGAAGTCTGGTCTCGCTTATGGCCATCCTGTGTTCTCGGACGAAGAAGCTATCGAAATATTCGCAGACTTCTTAGAGATTTACTGAGCAGATCGGAGTTTACATGTCCGATTCTTATTACCACAGATGGCTTCGCACCGTACGAGTGGGTGATCCGGAGGATGTTTGGGCCAGCCTGTATTTATAGCCAGGTTATCAAGGCTAGACGCAAGAATAGAGTAGTTGCCATAGATCGCAAATTGCTCATCGGAAGTAAAGAGCAACTTGAAGATGCTCTTTTCAATTCGGAAGACTCAGATACCTTGAATACTTCTTTCGTTGAAAGACACAACCTCATAATTCGACAAGGATCTTCATACCTTCATCGCAAGACTGCAGCCCACGCCCGATGGCCACACAGACTGCAAGAGCATCTGGAACTCTTGCGATGTCATTACAATTTCATCCGTCCGCACATGGCTCTGCAGTTTGGAACAATCCGCCGGACACCAGCCATGCAGGCCGGGCTTACTTCAAGGCCACTTACATTCAGGCAGATCTTTACCAGCACGGTTCTTATTGTCTTTGTGATTTGGGCTCGGAATCAGTCAGTCTTGACTAACCAACGGAAGGCAGCTTAGAATGGCAACAGTGGATGACAGAAGCACCCAAAAAGCTGTTGACCCTGAAAGGAAAAGGTCCGATGGAGAATTCGCGAGAATGCGTGTTGGACGTGCTCGAAGGTAGGTTGCCTGACCGACCGCCTTTGTATGACTGTATTCGTAATGATGCTGTTATCAACCATTTTTCAGGAAAAACCCTGACCGTAGAGAACGCTACGGAGGTTGTGCCACGAGCATTTCCTTATATGGCGGATGCCACTCGGCCGCCCGTCCGTGTGCCGTACAGAGAGCGCGAGGAGGTAACGGAAGACGGACGCAAGACAGTGTATCGGCGATGGACATCCTGGTGTGAACACTACAAATATGCTTCAAGCGAAGCGTATGCAAGGGCTCGCCGCAGTAGGCCGCTTGAGCCGGGAATCTGTACAGGCTACGCTCTACCTGCCGAACAGATGGCTACGTGGAATAGCCGCAAGCCTGGCGAACCGTGGGGCTGGACGTCTGAAGAGCAGGAGGCCGTTAACACCTGGGTAGCAGTGCAGCAAGAGCAGGAGGCAAAGTTGGGAGACCTTTTTTTCTTTTGGGGAAGTCCGGCATCACCCGACCTCATGCTCCTTTTTGAGGAGGTCGGAATCGAGCACTTTTCCTATTATCTTGCTGACTGTCCTGAGGTGATCAGTGATACTCTTGAACTGCAAACGGCTCGAAGTGTCGCGATCATCGAACACGTGCCTGAGATTTCTTGTCCCACTGCTGTGTTTTTGGCGGACGACATCGCTTTCAAGACTGGAACGATCTGCTCACCTGTGTGGATGCGCAGTGAATACTTCCCACGATTGAAACGTGTTATAGATGCATGGCATCGGCGAGGTACTAAAGTACTCTTTCATTCTGATGGAAACTTGATGCTTATACTGGACGATCTGGTGGAGGCTGGCATTGACGGTCTAAATCCCATCGAAGTGATGGCCGGAATGAACGTAGGTGAGATACATCGTCGGCACCCCCACCTGTTTATGTGCGGTGGTATTGACGTTAGCCAACTGCTTCCATTCGCCACCCCCCAAGACGTGCACGATGCAACCATTAAGGCTATTGAAGAAGGGGAGGGGAGACTGATGGTCGGCTCTACCACAGAAGTTCACGAAGCTGTTCCGCTACAAAACTATTTGGCTATGCGAGAGACAGTGTTGGACTATCGGTATTGATAGCGGGGGACAGATATGGGGAGTAGGAGATACGGAAAAACGTTCAAATGATGTCGTTTTTGTCGGTTGACAGCGGGTGTGCTGGTCCAGCGAAACTAAAGGCTCAGATTTAGTGAGAACAAAGCCTTCCGTGTGAAGTATGCTTGGCTTTGGTCGCAGTGATCGACTTGAGGAAACCGTTTTTGATGTTGCTTGGACCCCGGGAAAGGCCAGAATTCTGAATCTGGCGCATACGAACAGCATATTCCCCGCTTCACAGAGAAGCTGACTGTTATGCAGCAATTCTAAGTTTGACTATTGCTAGATGCTTTCTTCCAGCCAGGTTGCTGACATGCAGCACAAGTCGAGTACCAAGCTGGCCACGAATCGCAACTTGCGGCGAAGCACAACGTGATCTGACTGGCCAGCGTGACCTCGGTTCAAAGCGAAGTATCTTGTTCGCGCCGACAAGTCGATAGTAAACTTCATGAGGTGTCTTTCCATCAAGGGCAGTATGCGGTCGATACTCGTTATACCAGCAGGCAAAGAGCTGCAAGTCCCTGCGGAAGACATCCTTGTGTGGCGAAATGAGCATAAGGCTGGTGTAGCTATCCTTGAGTGTCAGGATGAACCTCTCGACAATGGCAATGCTACCGTGTTGACCAACTGCTCCGAATCTTGGAGAAATGGGCTTGCCTCTGCACCATTCTTTGAAATCATCGTTCCAAAACTGAGGACCTTTATCACAGATGATGTATTTGGGACTCCTGCCAGTCCTGGCAATGCTTTGTCCGAGGAAATGACGCACTTGCAGGGACGAAGGTGGCTTTTCCCATACCGAGATACCCATGACTCGGCGTGAAAAGTGATCGACAACTACGGCTACCCACCAACAGAATGGCCAGCGTTGAGGAAGTGCAAACGGCGACCATGTTGTCCAGAATCCAGATGCGATTGAAACGGCAGTAAGGTCAACATGCCAAACGTGATTGGGATGCTTGGCGGTGACAACGCGGTTATGTTGCCCGACAGCCGCGATACTATCACCACCTTTTGCTACCGGAGGCGGCTCATGTAGAACCGATTCCTCCTTGAGGATACGTCCGACTGTGCTGGAGCCAAGATGCAAACCAGCTCTGGCAAGTGTCTGAGCAATCTTGACCTTGCCCATGGTTGGACACAGAGTTTTCAGCCGTTGGACGATATAACGAACAAAGTCGGGGAATCTGTTCACTGGCTCATACATTCGGACCAGGGCCGAGGGCGAGTTTTCATCTATCCGTTTGAGCCAGGATGCGATCGTAGTTGGTGTTATCAAGAAGGCCTTGGCTGTCTGGGTGAGAGACCATCCACGGACAGCCCTAAGCTCCAGGATAGCCATGCGTTCGACGGCAGGATAGTGTGGCCGTTTCTGAGGATCAATCCTGGCCATCCGTGAATCCTTGATACGGAGTTCTTCATGCAGCTTGGCTATCTCTTCGATCGCAGTATTGAGCTTTGCATGCAGGCGAACCCGAGCATTTATGCTGTTTGCGGCCCATCCTCTGGCATAGGTGATGGCATAATGGGCCAGAGAAATGACTTGTAGTACCGTGGATTTGATGTTCTTTGGCCAACTTTTTGGGATGATTATGTCCGACGAACACGACAGTGGCAGCATCTTATGCCTCCGGGAGAATCATTGAGCAGATTTCGAAGGCAAGGATGATAACCTATTTGCGAACAAATGGTTAGATGATAATCTTAGCAATCATCAAAATCGCTGGACCAGCGCAGTCTGCAGCAAGTATTGTTATCAGGTCTGGGTGAGGATTATGTTCGGTGTCTTCCAGTGGGTAGCGACCGTCGTACTGATCGGCGTAGATCACAAAGCCGATGTTGACCTGATGGAGATTATGGGCGCAGCGTGCCTCGTAGGCCAGGTGCTTGGCCAAACTCAGGGCCGGCAATAATATGGCGACCAACAAGGCTATAATCGAAACTAGCACTAGAAGCTCAATTAAGGTGAAACCGTAGCGACGCCGTGAAGCTGGAGCTAAACTATATGATCTTGTCAATGTGAAATGCAACATAATAGTATCTCCGTCTTCAAGCTTCTGAGAGGTTCCCGTCTATCAACCGTAGCGTACGTTGAGCGTAACCTGCAGCCTGAGCATCATGAGTTACAAGCAGTACCGCGCCGCCGGCTCTGGCAAATTCAGCCATATGGTCCAGAACTGTTGCAGCGTTTTGCTCATCAAGGTTTCCGGTCGGCTCGTCAGCAAGCAGAAGCCCCGGTCGAGCCAGAATTGCCCTGGCCAGGGCGGTTCGCTGACACTCGCCGCTGCTGAGTTCGGCCGGAGTATGATGCTTCCGGTCGGTAAGCCCTAAATGTTTGATTAACTCCTCACTGCGCCGGCGAGCATCCGATATTGCCCGGGCAAGACATGGCAACAGTACATTGTCCAAGACACTCAGGTACGGTAGGAGGTGGTATTGCTGGAAGACGAAGCCAATTCTCT
>JASMAO010000018.1 GCA_030754315.1 SAR202 cluster bacterium | reverse complement strand
GTGACAGCGTTCCGGGATACGATCTCGTCAGCCTACCTCGTTGAACATTCAGCCCCAGTCTACCTGATTGATCCAGAGGGGAAAATGCGCATCGTCTTCACGCTGCCCTTCAAACCAGCGTCATTAGCCCATGACATCCGGCTCCTCCTCAACAGATAACACAGCAATCACGAACGACCGAATGCAAGTGCAAAACATCACAATACAGGGTGTTGTGAACGATAATAGCGAGATTCCCTGACGATACTCAGGACTCGACATCGTAGACTACATTAGCACTAATTTCGACCTGGGGAAAAAGACGCTGAAATCGGCATAGGAAAGATACGCTGCCTAACTAAACGCCAATAGCTTCTATTTGCTCCTTGGCCTGAGCCGCTATCTCCGTAAACGCCTCTGGATCGCTGACCGCCAAGTCGGAAAGCATCTTACGGTTAATTGAAATGCCCGCCAATTTCAACCCGTGAACCAGTTTACTATACGTTGTCCCATTGGCACGAGCAGCAGCGTTAATTCGGATGTTCCAAAGCCGTCTCATATCGCCTTTCTTCTCCTTGCGATGGGCGTAAGCGTAACTCAACGCATGGAGAAGAGATTCATTAGCCTGGCGAAACAAACGATGCCTCCCGCCCTTATGACCCTTTGTCTGCTTCAACAGCCTTTTATGTCGTCGCCTTCTGACGACACCTGTACTTACTCTTGTCAATCCAATCTCCTATATCAAATCTTATTAATACACGTACTAAGACCACAGAAGAAATAGGCTATGCTTGATTTCCCTACGTGCTTAGTGATTCGATTTTTTACGTGGGAATGATGCGACGAATCCGTGCTGCGTCTGACGGACTTACATCTAACTTCTTAGCGTACAATCTTTTGACAGCTCCGGATTTCTTCCTGCGCATGTGGCCACGACTCCCCTTCATACGCCGAAGTTTTCCTGTGCCAGTTACCTCGAAGCGGGCAGAGGCACCTTTGTGTGTCTTAAGCTTTGGCAACCTTCTTCTCCTGAAGATCCTCTTGAGTTTTACTCCGTGATTTCTTATTGGAACTATTCGCAGGTGGTGTCAGTGTCATTGCAAGAAATCGTCCCTCAAAGGCTGGCGCCTGCTCCATCATTGCCTCGTCCTTAAGGTCCTCTGCAACTAGTTTGAGAACAGCCATACCTACCTCTGGGTGAGTCCTCTCTCTTCCTCGAAACATCACTGAGACTCGGACCTTGGAACCTTCTTCCAAAAGCCTCCGCACAACGTTTGTTTTGGTCAACCGGTCATGCTCGCCAATACGAGTCTTGAATCGAACTTCCCGTGTAACACTGATGCCGCCCTTCGCCTTCTGATCACGTCGCGCTTCGCGCTCCTTACGAGTAGCCTCATAACGGAACTTCCCATAATCCATTAGACGGCAGACAGGGGGAGCCGCTGTTGGAGCAACTTCAACTAGATCTAGTCCACGATCTTCTGCAAGCTGCAGGGCGTCTGCAGTCTGCATCACACCCAGCTGCTCACCTTTTTCGTCTACGATACGAACCTCCGGTATACGTATCCGTTGATTCACACGATAGTCTTTAGGTATACCCACACCTCCGAAAAACTAAACAGTTCCAACTGTAGGATGGCCCTGACGAATATAGCACAGGCATCAGACTCCGGCAACAAATCACTGAGATGTATTTAGTCAAATTAAACCTCTCAGTCTTCAAAATCTAGCAATTCGTTAGTATTCTATGTGCGAGCATCCGATTCGGTAATAATCAGCTTGATAATATCTTCGATCGGCCTAGCTCCTACGTTTTCTCCCGACCTCATCCTTACAGAAGCGGCTCCTGCTTCAATTTCACGATCTCCAACAACAAGCATAAATGGCACCTTTTGAATCTGCGCATCACGTATCTTTGCATTCATCCGTTCATTTCGAAGGTCAACATGTGTCCTAATACCTGCATCCGTGAGTTTCTTTCCGACCTCCTCTGCATACTTCAGATGACTCTCAGCTATCGGAATCAGTTGCGCCTGTACAGGCGCAAGCCAGGTAGGAAACGCACCAGCGTAGTGTTCTATAAGCACCCCCATAAACCGCTCCATAGTACCCAAAAGAGTGCGATGTATCATGTATGGCCGGTGCTCGTTCCCGTCTTCACCAATGTAGCGCAGTCCAAATCGATCTGGGAGGTTAAAATCGAACTGCACTGTGGGACACTGCCATCGCCTACCTAGAGCGTCACGAATGTGTACGTCTATCTTGGGACCGTAAAACGCTCCGCCGCCTTCATCAATATCGTATTCTTGGCCTCTGTTCTCTAATGTGCGGCGTAGTGATTCCGTGGCAAGCTCCCAGTTCGACTGATCACCCACTGCTTTCTCTGGTTTTGTCGAAAGCGTGACTTCAAACTCTGAGAAACCAAAGCTACCAAGCATCTTGAAAGTAAGATCCAGCACATCATTGACTTCATTCTCAACCTGATCGGGACGGCAGAAAATATGTGCGTCGTCCTGAGTGAGTCCTCGCACTCTAAGCAATCCCTGCACGACACCACCGCGTTCATATCGATATACCGTACCCAATTCACCGATTCGAATTGGGAGGTCCCGGTAGCTTCGCAATGCCGTGTTGTAGTACATGATATGGAACGGACAGTTCATGGGCTTAAGATAGTAATTTTGCCCATCCATATCCATAGGCGCATACATGTTCTCTTTGTAGAATTCCAAGTGTCCGCTTGTTTCCCATAGAGTCGATCGACCAATATGCGGTGTGTAAACTAGATCGTATCCCGCACTGTAATGTTCGTCTTTCCAAAAGTCCTCTATCAATCCCCGTATCCGGGCTCCTTTTGGGTGCCAAATAATTAAACCTGGCCCAGTCTCGTCGTGTGTAGAAAACAAGTCCAAGTCGCGTCCAAGCCGACGATGATCCCGACGCTTCGCCTCTTCCAACTGTGCGAGATATTCGTCCAACACCACTTGTGACTCAAACGCGGTCCCATAAATACGCTGAAGCATTGGGCGATTTTCATCACCTCTCCAATAAGCACCTGCAACATTAAGTAACTTAAAAGCGGGTATTTTCCCAGTGGATTCTACGTGCGGACCCGCGCACAAATCCTCAAAATCACCGTGCTTGTATGTGGTAATAGATTCGTCCACAGGTATTCCTTCAATGATTTCCAATTTCAAAGGTTGTTCGGCATTCATAGCCAATGCGTCTTCACGCGGATATTCGTGAAACTCAAACTGGAGATCGCTTTTGACAGTCCTTCGCATTTCATCCTCAATTCGCTCCAGATCCTCCGAACTAAACGGCTTATCGACGAGAAAATCATAGTAGAATCCCTCGTCCGTAGGAGGCCCTATGGCAAGCTTAGCTTGTGGAAACATTGCGGTGACGACGTCAGCCATGACGTGAGCTGTGGAATGCCTGATTCGTTTTCTTAGTTCAGCTAACTCTGATCCATCCTTAGCAATCACCTTAAACTCCTATCATTCTTACTGAATCTATTCTGAACCAACGCCTCTGGTCACTACCTGTAGCAGGACATCACACCTTCTGCAACATTCCATGAAAGGAAGCGGTCAGGCACCTGGTAAAACCCGAACCAAATCCAAGAAATCCAGTGGGGTTCATCTCATCCTGATTGGGGCTAGGAACAGCTTCGCCAACCAGATTAGCGCACCCAGTGTCTGAACAAAGGCTTGACGGTATCAGGCAACCCTTCAAAAACAGCCTCCGGAACAGGAGGAACTTGATTGTCCACAAATCCAGTC
>JASMAO010000017.1 GCA_030754315.1 SAR202 cluster bacterium | reverse complement strand
GTTCTAATCCAGATTCATATTCTGAAGTTAAGGGCTGTGGTTAGTCCTATTTTGAATCGGTATGTGGGATAGGGCGATGAAGCCTGACATAATTTATTCAAAGATGAATAGTGTTTATTCTGACAACAGGGGAATAACAGGGCTCGAGACGGCCATTATTCTTATAGCGTTCATCGTGGTAGCGGCAGTATTTGCTTTTACCGTGATGACGACTGGCCTTTTCAGCACTGAGAAGGCCAAGACCACGGCTCAGGCTGGAATTGCTGAAGCCAGTTCCACATTTGCGCCTAAGGGGGGTATTGTGGCCGAAGGCGACAAGACCTTTTTCGCCTGCTTCCCTCCGCCTTGTCCTTCACCAACATTCGTTGAGAAGGTTTTCATGCAGGTTACCCTCGCAACAGGGGCTACGGATGCGTCTATAGATCCAAAGGACCTTGCATTTATTTATACCGACGACAACCAGCGGCATTCTATGAATGCAAGTACGGCCGCTACGGATTCGGGAATTATCAGATCGGTTGCAATAAGCAAGATTGTTGGTACAAGCCCTGTAACCCTTCTACGTGAAGGTGAGGTGGCCGAAATAGAAATTACCCTCAATAAGACGCATGTGGCTGTTACTGATGAATGTAACGATTGTACTCAGCTGGGATCCAATGCCCAGTTCAGGATTGAGGTAATCCCACCCGCGGGAGGATCACTGATTATCGCTCGAAAGACCCCTCCTGGAATTCAGCAGGTAATGAACCTTGAGTGAGCTTTAGGTTCTCCGTATCTCTCCTAACCACACACCATAACCACCCTAAAATAGAGCGGCATCGGTAGCTATAAAAAGGTCCTCTGCCAGTCAGCAGAAGGCCCTTTAGGTCTGGTGGAGACGGGGGGAGGGCCCGTCCACACTTTGCACACAGGTTGAAAGTGATGATTGCAGCTTAGCCCTCTGTCTGCCTTTTACTGGATAGCTCCCGTATTAATCCTGCCATTCGAACGGTAATCACGACTACCAAACCCCGGCCACATGATGTAGATATCGCTATTGCGATAGTTGGAGTTGTTGTCGACATTGCCGCATCTGCTTGATGTTGACGAGATGACATACAGACTCCAAAATGGGAGCACAATGGGCCAGACAACCCAACCCCAACTCTCTCCAAAACAACTCTCAATGGTTTTTCAGGCTGCCGAAGTGGGAATCCTGCCTGGTATTGAGCTACCGAGGGGCTATGAACTTCGTGCTTTCCGGCCGGGCGACGAGGAAAGTTGGGCCAAAACTCTCAACCTGGGTGGGTTCACCAATTGGAATGCGCCCAAGGTAATTCGATATCTTGAGGATCCGGAACGGCGGGTGGGATCATGTGTTGTGGCACACACTGCCGACATCGCCTCTGCAACCTTTGCTTCTCGGGCCGCAAATCGTGAAACATCACTCTCTACTTTGTCTAGTGATCATTCCAACGAAGGTGTCGTGGACTACGTAGTGACCCGTCCTGACCACCGGGGCAAAGGGCTCGGCAGGGCGACGACGGTATATGTAACTAAATTTCTTATTGCTCGTGGGTGCAAGACTGTTTCACTCAATACTGACGAATGGCGATTGCCAGCCATTCACATATACCTTTCATTGGGATTTAAACCAGTAATGAATAGGGAGGACATGCCTGGCCGCTGGGAGGTTGTTCTCAATAAACTAGAGGAAGGTGGGCGTGAATACTCTTAACCTCGGCTTGGCAGGATTAGGTCACGGCAGAACATTACTTCAGGCAAACTTGCCAGGGAACGAAGATCTACCGATACGCGTGACAGTATTGTGCGATGCGGACCAGCCACTGGCCGAGTCGTTGGCTATGGAGCATAGTATCGACACCGTGACCACGGATTTCAATGAACTCGTCGACCGCGACGACATTGACATCGTGGGAATCTATACGCCTGGACCACTCCACTGCGAACATATTGTGGCAGCGTTGGAAGCCGGTAAACATGTGATGGTTACAAAGTCCCTGGTCTACACGATGGAAGAAGTGGAGCGAGTGGTGGATGCGGTAGATCGTACTGGACAGGTGCTGCTGGTAACCCAGACGATGCGCGGCGATGCCAAGCATATGGAGTCTAAGCGATTGTGTGATTCAGGAGCGATCGGTGACCCGTTCTTCGCGGAAGCAACCTACATTCACGATCTGCGTCCAGTATATGACCGCTCTGAGTGGCGTATATCGATGCCGCAAGACTTGCTTCTCGGTGGAGCATGTCACCCCATAGACGCACTAAGGTGGTTCATGGGCGACGTAGACGAGGTACACTGCTACGGGCTTCGAAGTGGCGTGGCTGTAGACTACCCACAAGAAGACAATTTCATCATCAACATGCGCTTCACAAACGGGAAAATAGGTAGAGTCGCGACCCTGTGCGGTGTCGTACACCCCCCCAATCTTCCAATGAATGGCCTTAGCATATTTGGGTCGAAAGGTTCGATCGTCGACGGAAGTGTCCGATTAGATCCTGATGGGATTACACCTACACGCGAATATGCCATTACATTTCCAAACACGCAACCAGGCCACGGCACTGAGATGATCCTAATGATGCATCACATGGCTGAATGCGTATTGAAGGGGATTAAACCGTGGACCGACGTTCGAGATGGCGCACGAGTCGTGGCAACCGGGCTAGCCTCATGGGAGTCACTGCGTACCGGTAAGAGCGTGAAAGTTCGAAACGATTTTTAGATTCCAAGCAACTCAGTCATCTAACTTTTATCAACTCAACCTCAAAGACTAAAGTGGTATTCCCCGGAATAGGACCGACGCCTGCAGCACCATAGCCGAGCTCAGATGGGACTACCAAACGCCATTTGTCGCCTTCCTTCATCATTTGAAGTGCCTCTTGCCAGCCAGCAATAACTCCATTAACAGGAAGATCGATTGGTTCGCCGCGCTCAACTGAACTATCAAATACACGGCCGTCCTCAAAGGTTCCATGATAATGGGCCGATACTGTGTCCATCGGTCCGGGCGTTGCTCCAGCACCTTTTACTAAAATTTCATACTGCAGTCCTGAATCAGTGGTGATCATATCCGCCATATTATCTCCCTTACTAATCATTCAGTAATCAACAAATTTGCTGAACCTCAAGTCTACTGTGAGAAGGGGCACTGAAACAGATTACTTCAACGACTAAATTCATCAATATTTATACACCGACTTAAATTTTTCGGTGGTGACCCGCCTCGGACTCGAACCGAGAACCTACTGACTAAGAGTTGGTTGGCTTTGTCTATTGAATGACGGTAAGAGCGGATTCCTAGGTATAAAACGAGCTACCGGATAACGCATTTGTGACAGCAGAAAGGCCCTCCGCTAGCTAGCAAAAGGCCCTTTAGATCTGGTGGAGACGGGGGAGGGCCCGTCCACACTTCGCACACAGACTGAGAATTGCGTTGGCTGCGTGAGATGCTAACGGCCGAATCGTGAACGGGGAGGCGGTATTATGCGGGGTGGTTACGGGTTCGGCCACACCGCTTGGATAACAGACACCAATTTTCGTAAAATAGAACCTTGAAACAAAAGAAACAACAATATCAACTGTAACGTAGCCTCATGAAGATTCATTCTGCAATCATCACTGTACTTCTCCCTGCCTTGACGATGCTATTGATAGCTTGTAGTGGCGGCAGCCCGATTTCAAAAATGCCGGTCTCTGAGCCCGAAGTGATGGATAAGGCGATAGTTGACCCTACGTTTACGAATAAGCCACTAAATCCAAAAGCAGCAGAGCCACCAGTCCTCGAACCCAACCCAACTAAAGGTCCGACCACTGCACTAGCAGCAGTGAAGCCCACCGAAGTAACTCCTACGCCCGCCCAGATGCCACCCGTGGTCACTCCAACCACCGTACCTACAACCCAGCACACGACGGTTCACCGTAGGCGCACTCACCTTGTGATTACCTTGAACGGGCCTTTCCTTGCCGAGACTCGAGCTCAATTACGTGAACAGGGAATAGAACTCCTTAACCCGTTAGGGGGAGCTCAATGGATAGCTTCTGCGGAAACGGGCCTAGACGATAAACTTGAAAGCATTGAACTTGTCAGCGAAGCAGAGGAAATCTTGCCAAGCGACAAGCTTTCTGAGGACATACTAGACGAATCTGCGCCTTTCGATTATCAAGAAAGAGAAGGAGATCGGATAGCGTATTCAGCTATGCTTCATAGAGATGCCACTATCTCTGAAATAGATATGATGGTGAAAGAACTAGATGCCCTACTTGAAGACTTTGATCCATATGCATTCCCTACTGTACGAACAATCACCCTGAGTCTGCCCAAAGGGTCACTTGAACTGTTGGCCAGGCAGGATATAGTCGCATGGATCGAGCCTGCACAACCTCCATTAGCAGGTCATAACAGAGATAG
>JASMAO010000016.1 GCA_030754315.1 SAR202 cluster bacterium | reverse complement strand
CTGATTGATTACTGGGATCCAAACGGGTTGATCATCCAAATATCTGAAACAATCGATGAGAGACCGGAAGTTCAGAGCCACCGCAAAAAGAAAGAAGAACTGCGAAGAGCAACCGACAGCAGTAGCTTCTTTCACGGTTTTGATCACCTGAGTATCTACATCACTGACACAGAAGCCACCAGAGACCTCTTCGTTAACAAGCTTGAGATGACTGAATTAGGTGATGGAACGATGGAGGATAGAAGCCAGGCAGTGTTCAAAGTTGGTATAACTGACTTGGAGATGAATGAAACAGACGCATATCGTAACAAGATACTCGGATCCGGCATCGTTAACATGTTAGGATTCTGGACAGAAGACATTGACCAAACCTACCACCGATTGAAGGACGCCGGTTCAGCTGTGTCCGGTCCACCTATGGATGTCACACCACTACCTGGAGTCAACATAAGATCATTTGACATAGAAGGGCCAGATGGTCTGCCGTTAGAAGTCGCAGAGCGACGTTGATTTTCTAGTAACGATTCAGGACGAGTAAAAGGTCACCGAGGGGGAGAATCCAATTGATCACAGGTATAGCTTACATAGAGATGCGAACACGTAGTTTCAACGAATGCAGAGAAGTATATGGAACACAGCTAGGCCTAACGGAGGTTCAGGACACTTCATCCGTATTGAACGAAAAAGGTGAATGGGACTCTGCTGAGTCCGCGGAAAGTGTGAACCGGCAAGCCGCCCTGCAGGTCGGAGACTCTTTCTTGATCCTTCAGGAAGATCTGGCAGCGCCTACTCAGATTTCGCCAAAAGGTGAGCGCATCTTAGAGGCATGGGGATCCGTTGGGCACTGGTCCTTTTTTGTAGATGGCAATTTTCATGCCTATTCCCATTTGAAAGATTTCTTGGCTTTTAACAGATTCCCAGGTACCAAAGAGGGCCCCAGTGTACAGCCTATGAACCACTCCTACTTACAAAGATCTCTCCTGGAGTTTGCTGACCCGAACGGATACACGATCCAGCTTTCAGAGATCGTGGATCCACGACACGATAAACAAGATAGACGCCGGGAGAAGCAAAAAAGTGCGAACCTCGCGACGGGTGCGGTGATCAAGGGATTTGACCACATCAACATGTTGTGTCCAAATATTGACAAGGGGAAGGAAATGTATGGTGGCATGTTCGACATGCCTGTCATTGACCACTCAGATAACGGAACCCACGAAGGTTACGTATTTGTCGCAGGACTCTGCGATATCGAACTGCTTGCTACCAAAGACGGCAACAATGGAGACCGCCTAGGCAAAGGCGTAGTTGGTTCACTGGGACTATGGTCTGATGACGTAGACGCACTAGCCAAAAAGATAGAACACCCCGTTCCGCCCATTGAACGCGACCTAGCTCTTGGCGTTCCCATTCGATCCATCTCACTTGATGTCGGCGACGGACTTCCAATAGAGATAGCTGAGCGAATCTAGAGATACTCCTACCCCTATGAACAGTCAACTAATCCTGAAGCGTTGGAATTGGAGGCTCATCAAAGAGCCAGAGGATTGTCATGAAAGAAAACTACGATATAGAGATGCGTCTCAACGTGAAGATACCTATGCGGGACAGGGTCAATCTCTCCGCAGACATCTACCTTCCAAAAGGAAACGGCAAGTTCCCAACGGTGCTGATGAGGACTCCTTACAGTAACAATGGAGACGACACGGTTGAGAAAGCAAGAACTCTAGCCAATCATGGTTACGTATGCGTCGCCCAAGACACGCGGGGACGTTGGGACTCGGACGGCTATCACTACCCATTTCGCGATGACGGCAGGGACGGCTTCGACACCCAGGAGTGGATAGGGAAACAGGAGTGGAGTACCGGGAAAATCGGTATGTCAGGCGCTTCGTATGGTGGACTTGTCCAATGGCAGAGCGCCCCTTACCGAAGCAGATACCTGACCTGTATGGTTCCAAGGGTCATCTGCGGTGATTTCTTCGGCGGATTGATCTACCCTGGCGGGGCCCTCCAACTCAACGTTGCCCTGTCCTGGGGAATGCGGACGAACGGCAGGACAGCCCAAACCATCGAATACCACAACTGGACAGAAACGTTCCGAACCCTACCCCTGACTGATATGAGTCTGGAGACGGGTCGTGACCTCGACTTCTGGAACGATTGGATCGAACACCCAACCTACGACGACTATTGGAAAGCAATAGACATCGAAGGCAGATGGGGGGAAATCGCCGCACCGGCCTTTAATATGGGTGGCTGGTTCGACCTCTATGCTAAAGACACCTTCACGAATTTCAACGGCCTGACTGAGGGAGGCCGTAACGAAGCAGCGCGTCAGAGTAAGCTAATAGTCGGACCATGGCCGCACGCTCTAAGCACATCTCCTAAGACCGGAGACATTGACTTTGGGGACACTTCGGTGGTCAACCTAGACGGAATGGAGATGCGCTGGTTTGACTACTGGCTGAAAGGCGAACAGAATGGAATCTTAGACGAGCCTCCTCTGCGATTGTTCATCATGGGAGCCAACCTTTGGCGAGACGAGAACGAATGGCCACTGGCCAGGACAGACTGGCAGAAGTGGCACCTGCACTCCAATGGCAATGCCAATAGCGTCAGAGGCAATGGTTATCTAGCGAGGGAAGATCCTGGAAACGAGCCTGCAGACCACTTCATATACGACCCCTGTTTCCCAGTACAAACGATGGGAGGAGCAAACTGTTGTTCTCCACACATAGTCCCATGGGGTCCTTACGATCAGCGCTCAGTCGAAGTACGCTCTGACGTACTGGTATACAGTTCGGAACCTCTCGACAAAGACATAGAGGTAACCGGGCCCATCAAGGTGGTCCTTTATGCATCCACAGACGGGCCTGATACAGACTGGACTGCGAAGCTGGTGGACGTCTCGGCTAGTGGCTACGCAATGAACCTTACCGACGGAATTTTAAGGGCCCGCTATCGAGACAGTCGTACCAATCCCACGTTGCTGTCTCCAAATAAGATTTATCGCTACGAGATCGATGTAGGAGTGACCGGAAATCTTTTCAAAAAGGGCCACTCGATCCGCATCGAAATCTCATCGTCAAATTTCCCTAGATTCGACCGCAATCTGAATACAGGTAACGCCACAGGAAAGGACGCGGAAATGAGACAGGCATCTCAGACCGTATACCACTCCTCAGAATATCCGTCACACATCATCCTTCCTATGGTTCCAGAAAAGTAATGGTTTTCTACTTTCGTATCAGCGATTGATCACTGAACCAACTTTGGAATACATTTCGTTATGGTTCTCCTGAAATCCAAGGCTCACTAGTTTCAGGACATCACAAAAGGCCGTGGTTTCTGTCCCTACAGAGTCTCAAGTAGACGCACGTCCTCGGCGCAGGGCCCTGCCTGCAAGAACGCCAGTGTTACTACCTCGGTCTATTGCCACTTGCCCGTTTACGATCACGTATTCGATACCTACAGAGTATTGCTTAGGATCCTCTCGGGTAGCAGGTGCCTTGACCGTATCAGGGTTAAAAACCACAATGTCAGCCATGAAACCGTCCTTCAACAAGCCCCTGTCTGGAAGACCCATACGCTGCGCCGGAAAAGATGTCATCTTCCTGATAGCTTCTGGAATTCGCAGGTGCTTTTCTGCCCGTACGAACTCAGACAGCACAATCGGAAAGCAACCGTAACTCCTGGGACTGGGGTACTCACCCAGCAGTATAGCGTCACTTGCAATCATTCCGTACGGGTGGGCCACGAATGCCGACAGAGTATGCGGATTGGTACCGAGCCCTACCATATTAACCCCTAGATTTTCCTCGACCATCAACTCGAAGAGTGTTTCCACCGGGTCTTCTCCACGTAACTCCGCAACATCTATTAGCCTGCGACCATCGTATTTGTGATTCTGAGACTGTTTGAAATTCGTCAACCAGACATCCCGAAGGCTTTCTCTATCTATCTCCCGTGCCATTCTGACTCTGTCATTATCGTCTGTCAGGGCGGCCATTAGGCGCTCAGGGCCTCCATCTTTGGTCCAATGAGGCAGGAGCATGGTAAGGCTGCTGGAGGAATATGGATACGTGTAGCAATCGAAGGTTACATCCATTCCGGCATCCCTGGCATCCTCCACCAGGTTGAGATAATCGAGATGGCTTCCTGCGCCCTGTGCACTCTGTCTGTAGTGAGTGAGATGCACTGGACTACCACTCCGTCTCCCTATTTCGATAGCTTCTCTGAATGGCGCAAGATGCCCTTTAGACCGTAAAGTGCCTCTTGTATGAGTGTGGTAAAAACCTCCTAAGCGGGCAGCCGATTCCGACAGGGCAACAAGTTCATCAGTGTTAGCAAACGCGCCAGGAGGATAATCTAACCCACTGGACAAACCCCACGCACCCTCCTCCATCGCTTCTCGCACCACCGATTTCATATCCTCCATTTCGACGTCAGTCGCAGGTCGGTCATCCCAGCCAACACTCCAGATACGCACTGGAGAGTTGCCTAGAATTAGTGCAACATTGATTGCAACGCGGTTGTTGTACTTTCCAAGCAAATCTTCTACTGTCAGCCAATCTGCTGGCATAGGAGGATAACCATTGAATCCAGAATCCAACCAAATGTACCTATGTAGTTCCTCCTGTGTTTTGAATGGAGCATGGGATACACCATCGATTCCAACCAACTCGGTGGTAACACCCTGCCGCAGTTTGGGATCATGATGAGGGGCTCCAAGTATAGTCAAACCAGCGTGAGAATGAATGTCAATGAATCCTGGACAAACAATGTGTCCAGTCGCATCAATCACTTTTTCAGCTTCTAGGTGTGAGACGTCCCCCCGATATACGGTAACTTTTTGTTCCTTAACGAGTACTGTCGCATGAAATCCCGGGCTACCGCTTCCATCTACTACTAGTCCATTTTTGATTAGGAGTTCCAGCATTTATTTTCTCCGCGCAATATGGTCTGTGCCGCTGCAGAGCCGTGAAGGAGCCATGCTCCCACAAGGATCTATACGCAAACTTGCAAACGAGTGCAGCTTACTATAGCTTGCTTTTTTTATGCTGTTGGATGATACCGCCTCAGAGTTCGCATTCAATCCGTCATTCAAGATGAAAATAATGATCCAATTTAAAAATTGCCTCATCTGGACGTCCTGCAAAGGCCTCGAAGAAGGGTGCAAACTCAGCCTGCCATCTAATGTTAATTTCCTCCGTGTCCATACCCTCCAATGATTTCTCCAAACTCTCTTCAGCCTCGACATAACCGAATAACTGACCATCATCGGCCAAAAATAGCGAGTAATTACGCCATCCGCGTCTACGAAGCGCATCCAACATTTCAGGCCACACGGTTTCATGTTTTTCTTTGTACTCAGTAATCTTGTCTTTACGAACCTTCAAAACAAATCCAGCGCGTTCCATTTCTTTTCTATCCTTCCTCTGCAAACCATTATTACTTATCACAGAAGGTTTCTAACCAATTGCGAATATTAACCTGCTAGTCAGCGAACGGACGTTTCATAAAACAATCGGGGTTCAAGCAAAGCATAATGCCTATCTAATGAATCTGCTGCACATCAACAATCTATAACCCGATATAAATACCTTCACGCAGAGATATTCCAACCTGTTTCGCCTAAAGCTGGCCCTTTCCAACTGATGTTCGCCTTCGGAGAAAAGCTCAAAAGAGATAATTCCAGAATTTGCATACCATTTCATGAGACATTCCGGTAAACTACACAGTTAGTGGCAAACAACACCTAAATCAAGCATAATCTTGTTTTAGCGGTGAAGTACAACGAGTTTGGTTAACATCTAGCCCGTAACTATTTATAGGAGATCAAATGAACCGAGAAGACGTTCGGAAATTGATAGTAGGACCAATAGCAACTGTTCCCACCCCCATGGACGATGATTTTGAAATTGACCATGGCCGAATGGCAGAAATGACAAAGTGGTGGGTAGACAACGGTCTGGTCAAAGGCAAATCTGTGATCAAAGTTGCTGCAGCTATGGGTGAAGGGCCCATGTTAAGAGACCATGAATTGTACTCACTCTTACGCACAACTGTTCAGGC
>JASMAO010000015.1 GCA_030754315.1 SAR202 cluster bacterium | reverse complement strand
TGACAAATATTGGGACGGCAAGAGTTCGTCTAGTAAAACATGAGTAAGTGGGAGCAGATTTTAAAAGATATTGCCATATCGACTTTTCAAATCATGATGTGAGTGAATCGCTGATCATAATGTCTGCACAAGACTATTCTGCGAGATCCGAAGTTTGGAGTCTGTAAAACGAGAATTTCTCAGATCAGTACTTGTCCCACAGACGGTAGGATCCGTTCGTAGAGCCAAGAAATAGTTTGGCACAGTTGACTAAATGCGACCTGTCGTTTGCAAGCGTATTTCCGTTTGGGAGACCACATCACTCAACCGTTTCCCGAGAAGTTGAACCATGATCAGCGATCGAAATTGCAAACTGCGAGCTAGGCCGTCAACCGATGCCTATGTCGCGCAGGTACTTTCGTGTTCGAGTGGCTATTGGCAATGGCTTGTCAAATGGAGCCGGGTACATGTCCTGTTCGACTATACCCCATCCATCAAAATCGACCTCGTGGAGTACGTCTCTGAAATCCATGAAGTCAACTTTCCCTTCCCATGGTTCACAGAACATTCCCTCAGCGACCGCGGTAGCGAATGGCGTACCGTTCTCTTCCACATTTCGCTGGATATCCGGATCAACACTTTTGAGGTGCAAGTATGGAATCCTCTGGTGGTGCCTCCTTATGAAGTCGACTGGGTCGCCGCCTCGATACGCGTGATGGCCGATGTCTAGGCAGATGAACACGCGATCTGGATCAGTCTGGGCTAGGAATAAATCGATTTGGTCATCGTATTCCACATGCGTTTCTGCATGTGGGTGGAATACCAGCTTCATGCCAAACCGGTCTTGGGCTATATCGGCTACTTGGTGTGTCGATTCGATTAAGCGTTTCCAAGCCTCGTCGTTTAGTCGGGCCGGACCTTTGGTCTCGGCTGTGAACAGATCAGTATAAGTATCATCAATCAAAACTAGAAATCCAGCACCCAGGCTCTGGAGGACTGTAGAAGCACCTACAACCTGCCTTTCGATCTCTGGCCACTGAGATGGATCGGCAAGGTCTGCCATGGCAAAGCCACCAGATACCTTAAGCCCACGAGACTCTAACTCCGACCGAAGGGTGGATAAATCCGTTGGCAAATACCCGTATGGACCCAATTCAATGGTGTCGTAGCCCGCTTCTGCGACCTCGTCTAGAAATCTTTGCCAGGGGATCTGCCTGGAGTCTTTTGGAAACCAGACGCCCCATGAGTCCGGTGAGGAACCGACGCGTACCTTCATTGTTTGCAGTTCTCCTTAGAAGCTAATACCAATAGGGCTACGCTTTTCGACTAGTAGTGGAAACGCTGATGTTTGCGTTCCTCCTCGTAAACTGTTCGAAGCGCTTGTGTTTCAGGATCGTTGCTGACTTCAGCTGCTTCCACGTCGAACCACACGTTTGATTGGGGTACATATCGGTCGGGATGTGTTTCGGCAACTATCACGCAGGTACCAGTTTCTTCTCTTGCCTCGCTCATCGCGATACGGACTTCTTCAGGAGTCGATGCTTTCCACACGTGAGCTCCCAAGCCCTCAGCAGTCTTGGCCAGATCCACAGCAACGTAGTCCCCATCCAATCGCCCGGTAGATTCGTCGCGATTTCGGAATTCAGTTGCGAATGCTCTGCCTGCCCGTGCCATCTGAAGCTGGCGTATAGACTGGAACCCATGGTTCTCTGAGATTACCACTGTTATTTTGAGGCCTTCCTGAACCGCTGTCATTATTTCTGAAGGGCTAAGTAAGTAAGTTCCGTCACCGATCAGCACGTAAACTTCGCCATTGGGCTGTGCCATACGTACTCCAATACTGCCTGGAATCTCGTAACCCATACAAGAGTTCCCGAACTCAAGATGGCATTTACGCCCGTCGGTTGCATCCCAGAGATTTACTAGGTTTCCTGGAGGAGTCCCAGCGGCGGCGACGATTGTATCACCCGTCTGCGCGCTGTCGTTGAGCGTTTGTATCAGTTGGCCTTGGCCCATGGGTTCTCCGGGTATGTCGTTGTAGACTTCACTTCGGAGTTGCTTCTCCCATTCGTTTTTTGCGGAGGCAACATTTTCTAGGTGTTCTAAGTTTGGGCCAATGCCTACGGAAACTGATGCATCGATCAGCGACTTTAGGGCTTCTCTGGCATCCGCTATGATTGGCAGAGCCCCTTGCTTGAACGCGTCGTGGCTTGTCACATTGATACCCACGAATTTAACATCAGGGTTCCTGAACCCGGACTGGGCCCCCGTAACCACATCTGTAAGTCGGGTGCCTACGGCGATCACCAGATCAGCTTCACTTACTATTTTTGCCGCTGAGGTGGGACCAGTGATCGTGTGGGCACCGACTAGAAGGGGAGACTCGTTGCGGAACGCCCCTTTTCCACCAAATGTCTCAACCACTGGGATGCCGAATTTCTCTGAGAATGTTTGAAGTTCATCCCATGCTTGGGAATAGTGGATACCTCCCCCTGCGATAATGACTGGGTTCCGAGCGTTTTTGAGCATAACTGCCGCTTCGCTGATTCGCTGCGGATCTGGGAGACGGCGTTCCACCCTCCATGTGCGTTCTTCGAAGAAGTGAGTAGGGTAATCATAGGAATGGGCTTGAATGTCCTGAGGTAGTGCAATGGTGACCGCGCCGGTCTCGGCGGGGTCCGTGAGGACTCGGCAGGCTTCAGGTAGTGCTGTAAGTATTTGTTCTGGTCTGGAGATACGGTCGAAAAATCGGCTCAGAGGACGGAAGGCATCATTGACGCTGATGTCTGCAGAGATGGAGTGTTCTAGTTGCTGAAGGACGGGACCTTGGTGTCGAGTGACGTAGTAATCTGATGGGAACAGCAATACTGGCACCCTGTTGATCGTGGCTGTTGCTGCACCGGTGAGCATGTTAGTTGCCCCCGGGCCGATGGATGAGGTGCATGCTATAGTTGCCAATCGCTGATTTGCTTTGGCAAAGCCTATTGCTGTGTGGACCATCGACTGCTCGTTGCGTGGTTGGTAAAAAGGCAGATCGGTGCCGTATTCGCGAAGTGCCTGCCCCAAACCATGCACATTGCCATGACCGAAAATCCCAAATGCAGCGTGGACTAAGCGGCGCTTGTTTTCATCCCGTTCACTAAACTGGACCTGAAGGTATTTAACGATCGCCTGCCCAACAGTAAGCCGAACGGTATCATTGAGTTTTCCAGCCATTTGGATTCTCTCCTTGGTTGTTTCTATTACTGTGTGGGAGCCTCAAAAATCAACAAGGCTTCGACGTGTCCTCGTAATCCTCGATGACGTGGAGGCACATCTTCTTGACTTGGTCTGGCATCCGGGCCCTCACGGAGTCTCTCAACAGGCTTTCGTGTAAGTCCATACCGTATTTAGGCTCTGCCCATCCAGCGAAATAAGGCGTTAACACACCTACCCGCTGCTCGTTCTCCGTAACATTGGCGCCGGCCCGGTGCCAGACGCCACCGTGGAAAACTACTACGGAGCCAGCCATGCCCTCTGCTGCTATCAACCTGTGGTTCGGGTCCCCATCCTCAATTTCCTTACGTAGCAACCTGACACGCTCGTTCATAAATCGCTCTTCACCGTCGTCGTCTAGCCACATGTTGGGGATTCCCATGTGATGACTATTCGGCAGGAGGAGTGTAGCCCCATTTTTATAGGTAAAGTCTGTGAGCATCCAGGCACACTGGATTGTGAACGTGATATTTTGCGGGACCGGCAAACCTTGCTCGGCAAACCAACCTAGTGGGACGTCGGCGTGGAGGCCATAGCTTTCCACTCCTGGTTGGCGCCAGACTACGTTAGCTCCACCGAGTTGATATGAGTCGCCCAGTTTTTCATGCACCAGGTTGTGTATATGAGGGTTGGTAATGAGGGGGAGAAACAAATCATCCTCCGATGGATCGATGAAATTATATAGGCACGGCAGGTGTCCCCAACGAGGTCTCTCTTCACCTACCCGGTTTTGCTCCCCCATAATTTCCATAAGCCGAGAACCCATTTGGAGGGCTCTTTCACGGGGTATTTGATCCCGCAAGATGGTATATCCATATGTATCAAGTTCGACCCTAGCTTGATCGATGTTAGTTTTTTCTCTATTTAGTGCTGCCATCATCACTCCCTCTCGCAAGGTGCTAGTGTGAATCTTTCCTCGTTCCGATGAAAAGGTCAAGCAGTTGGCTTGAATCTTGAAGGGTCATGACTCTGAAGTTAGGCGAATTTTCCCATTCCTTCATACAGGACACTAGTGAGGGAAAGATGTAGAGAAAAGACCAGTATACACGGTCAAAATTAGCCTTTGGTTTGAACATATTTGCTAGGATAGGTTGCATCGTGAGAAAGTTACCAGTGGCGTAAAATCTTGGATCGAGTATCAGTATTGGAGGGGATTTTGAACAACATAGGATTCTTTGTAGAGTTGGTTATAGAGCCTTCTGGGCGTGAATCTTTCGACAGGCTCATGCGTGAGCATTCCAAAGCAACCCTAGCTACTGAAGAGGGATGCCTAGTGTTCGATGTTTATGTGCACAGTGATGATCCAAATCGGTATGCTCTCTTCGAACTATACGCTGATGAAGCCGCTCTTGACACCCATAGATTCTCTGCTCAGCTTGCTAAACATAGGCAGGAAATCGACCATTTCATCAAGGATGTCAAGATCCTGACGATTGGTGATGAGGTGGACAGAAGCAATTTCCCCGGTAAAAAGGATTGATGTAATAATTCAATCTCATTTGAACCGGTTTTAGTGATCAGCTCTTTTGTCGGTCAGATGAAAAGTCGAAATCAGATGCGTCGGGTGAATTGCCTTGGAGGGTCCATCCTCCGTCGACGTAAATAATCTGGCCTGTCACTAAGGCAGAGTCTTCGCTGGCTAGAAACACACAAGGTCCAACGTAGTCATTGACATAAGCTATCCGGCCTATTGGAGACACGTTAGCCCACTTTTTATCGTAGTCTGGGTCGTACGCAAGATTGCGTTCGTTACTTGTTGCGGTCGGTGCTAAAGCATTGACACGCACCTTTGGAGACAATTCTAATGCGAGTTGTCGTGTGAGGGATTCGAGTCCGCCCTTGGCCATGGTGTAGACTGAATGGCCCTCCATTATTTGTTTGACGGCTATCGAGCTTATGTTGATGATTGATCCACCATGATCCTGCATTTTTTTGGCAGCGGCAATTGATCCGAAAAAAGGGCCACGGAGTACTGTATCGATTACGTCATTGAAGTCTATCTCAGTCATATCCCACAGCGGCCCGAACCTAGTACGAGCTGCATTGTTCACGAGGATATCTAATCTTCCAAAGTGCTGATAGACTTCTTCCACCAGGCCTTCAAAATCATGTTTTTTGCCGATATCAGACTGAAACGACTTCGCATTACCTCCGGCGGTTAGGATATTTTCACAGGTTTTGTTGGCACCGGCCGGGTCCGTTTTATAGTTGACTGCAATATGAGCACCAGCCGCTGCTAGCCCAATAGCTAAGCCTTGTCCGATCCCCTTGCTCGCGCCTGTAACAAGGGCTACCTTCCCTTCAAGTTTTCGACTCATACGAGCACCTTCCTAATTGATTTCTGTTAGCCAACTTAGCCGTCCAACGAAGGCCATTTATGCGATTTGGGTTCCAATATTCTCGTGGGTGAAAAGAATTCTTCGGGGTAATCGTCTTGGCTCTGAATGCCAAGTATCTTTTGTATGACGTGACGAGCACCGTTGAAGTGAACGCTGGAACCAGACCCGCACATACCGGCTATGATGTACTGCCGTTTCCCATCGATCAGGCCAATTATCGGGTACTCATCTTTGGTGAACCCGGCCGTACAACTCCACTCCCTAGTTACATGCATAGGGCTGTGCACGAAACTGTCTTGGATGTCTGAGATGATGTACTTGGTTATGAATCTCGACGGGTTTATATAACCAGCCCTTGTGTGGTGAACCCTTGTCCCATCGGAGCCCATAAAAATTCCGCCTTGGTGCTTGCCGAACCAGGAGTTCGCGCCTCCCATGGCTACTCCTTGCTTTATGGTAGATGGACCACCCTCGGCGAAAGCAGCTTGTGTTTGAAGTGGCCAGAGCTTGTCGATAAATTGGGGGTGTAGATTAGCTGCGTACGACTCAGTCGCGTTTATGAGGTATTTGGTTTGGATCGTACCACGGGTTGTGTGTACGGCGTAGTTGTTGCCATTGTCTGCAATCTCATCTACACGTGTATTGCTGAAGAAACTTACTTTATCTGAGAGGATGGCTGTCGATAGAAGTGCCCAGACCCATTTGGCTGGATTCCATGTAGCAGCGGATTTGGAGAACCCATTGTATTTTTTTGCTTCGATCCCACTAATCTCCTGAACCTCTCTGGGCGAGAGTTTGGTCCAATCGTCAAATCCAAAGTCTTCACTTTCCTTAATTGATTCATCAATGTAATCCTGTCGGTCATCAAAATTTTCTACCCAGCCAGCGCGAATGTATTCTACTTCGTATTTTTCCTTCCTTATAGTCTTTTCTATCATGTCGGCATTTTTATACGCTGCCCTCACGTATTTTTCTGCAAATTTTTGAGCGAGTTCGACCCTCTCGTCGTTTGTTAGGTCAGGTCGAGTTTCCAATAGATCATCTAGCATCATTTCCTTGACGTAGGAGAAGAATCTGCCCATGACTACAACGCCTTCATTTCTTCCGCTAGCCCCTGAAGCAGCTTCGTTCATCTCTACGACGACCATAGAACCAATCCCTT
>JASMAO010000014.1 GCA_030754315.1 SAR202 cluster bacterium | reverse complement strand
TATAGGTCGCCGAGAGTCCTGATTGCTTCAGCAGCGTCTAAATGTTTCGATCCAAGGTCTAGAGATTTTACGGTGCTAACCGCGCGGTCAGTATCTTCAGCGAGGAAACTCTGAGCGAGCAAAACCAAGGCTTGCTCGTTGTCTGGCTCGGTGGCCGTCACCATATTCAGGATCTCTCGTGCCTCCGCGATGCGATTCTCCAGTAACAGTTCTTTTGCCCCATCGAGTTGCATTTTGTATTTGCTTGGAATTGCATTGATCAACCATTTTGCGATAGCAGGTTCTGGCAACGCTCCAGTGAATTCGTCAGTCACTTCTCCGTCGACGAAGAGTTTCACGTTGGGAATACTGGTGACTCGATACTGGGCCGCGATTGTTGGGAATTTCTCCGTGTCAACCTTACGAAGGTCCCATTCCCCATTGTGTTGATCAGCGAGCTTTTCCAGGATTGGACCAAGTGTTTTGCATGGACCACACCAATCAGCCCAGAAGTCAACGAGCACGGGAATGGTGTAACTTAGGCTGATGACATCTGTTTCGAAATCGGCGACATCGTAATTCACGCACGCTCTCCTTGTTTCATTCCCGCCGGCTGAAAACAAAGTTACTCAACAGCCACTCTGGATTTTCCAGTCACATAGGCGTGTTAGCCTAGGAACCCGTTCTTTTTCAGCCAAATAGAACCAATTCCCTTTCCCAACAAATTCAGACGACGAATGAGATATTTGACGGCATTCGGTTGTTGCACAAATTAACTAGTGATGCCATTGGTTGCCTCTTCGATTTGCCGACCGTAACTTTCTTCCCCTTCAAGGATATGCTCTAAAACTTTTCTTACAGACCAATCTCCCTCCCGAGGAATCTTGTCTAGGTCTTCGTCGCTTAGACCGACAAGAATGCCTTCAAGCTCTCCGCTTGCGGCTTGAAGGTTTTTTAGAATCAATTCGGCCTCACTCTGGGCTATGTTCAGGGCCTGTAGCGTTTTGGTCAGGTGTACCGTGTGTTCCACTTGGTGCGTGACCAAACGGTAGAAAAAGAACCTTGCATTGACCTCACGGTCACCGTAATGGGCTTTTGCAAGCATCTGCTCTTCAGTTACCTCCCGGACTCGATCTTGTGTCTTCCGACGCTGTTCACTCATCTTTTCTAGTAAAACCGATATCTCTGACATGCTTACCTCCCTATTGTAAGTGCTAATTTGTGTCTCAATTCTATAAATGTTTGGCTGCTGTGTGAATCGGTTGGATCCATCTCTCCACCTGTTCTTGATTTAAGAATCCGCGGTGAGACGGCCTTTACAAACCGCGGCCTCATCGCGTTTCACGGCCTCGGAGAGGCCTATTGACTCGATGCACATTTGCGGAGGAGAGGGATTAGTGGGACTAGACCACTGCCAAGGTCGGTGATCGCATCGGTGGTGTGATCTGTGTAGAATCTAGGTGGACAACTTCTTTTTGGTATACTTGTACCCTGTATGATCCGTAGTCGACCACGAACATTCTGCCAAGTTCCGTTACTCTTACAGACCTAGGACTTCGTAGACGTTTGGCGGGTTCCAGAGTGGTCATCTCACGCAACCGATTGGGATGTGCATTCGTTAGCATGTAGTCTCGAGCCATCACAGATAAAGTTGCGTCACCGATGAACTTATCCACGAACCGGCCGTTAGCATCGAACTGTTGGATTCTGTTGTTGCCAGAATCCGCAACGTAAATGTCATCATCACAATCGATCGTTATTCCCGCTGGCTTATAGAATTCACCGTCAAGGCTTCCTAGGCTTCCAATCTGAAAAACAAAATCCCCTTCTCCAGTGAATTTCTGGATTCGGTGGTTACGCCAGTCTCCAACGTAGATGTCGCCGCAATCGTCTAGCGCGATTCCCCATGGCATGTTGAACTGTCCCGGACCATCTCCATACTCTCCCCATTTAGATATGAATTTCCCTTTCTTGGTGAACTTCTGAATCCGGTGGTTCATCGTGTCGACAACTAGTACGTTCTCCTCGGCGTCGAAGGCAATTGAAGATGGATGATTCAGTTGGCCATCACCATCTCCATATTCCCCCCATTTGCTGACGAATTCCCCAGATGTGGTTAGCGTAGTTATTCTATGAAGGGCCTCGTCCGAGATATGCAGGTGGCCGTCTTTGTCGCGGATCATCGCCACCGGCCAGGTAAACTTGCCGTCTTCGGTTCCTGTTCCTCCGATGGGTTCGCGATCTGGAACGTCCCAGCTGCCGTCATCATCCCACATTAAGCGGGCAATCTCGCCTCCTCGGCAGACGACGTAGATCAATTCATCAAGACCGATGGCTAGGTCCATAGGGTGGTTGGTGACGCGTCTCATACCTAGACATTTAACGTATGGGAACCCCGCTCTGAGCATGCCATATGGTTTTACCATGATGTCTCCTGTACCTGTGGTTTAATCCTACCGTTGCATGTCAAAAGTGAGGTCTCGGATATTATGCCGCGAAGGGGTGGATTTGTTCGAAGGTTCCATTGACTATATGGGTGGTTTCGAGCCCAAGCCATTGTTCCAAAATAGTGCTGTAAACGCCGCGAAAATCGATAGTGTGGCGAAGGTCCTCCCCGCCTTCCCACCGCGCTCTTTCCATTGGAGGATACTCAGCATATAGGCCACCCTTTACGCGATCACCTATGATGAACGCGCCACCTCCGGAGCCGTGATCGGTCCCGCTACCATTGTCCTGCATTCTCCTCCCGAACTCGGTGAAAACCAGCATCACGACCTCCTCGGAGGCGTTGTGGTCCCAAAGGTCTTGGAAGAAGTCCATAATCGCGCCGGATAGGTCTGATAATAACCCGGGGTGAGTAGGCATCTCGTTAGAGTGAGTGTCGTAGCCCCCATGCGTCGTATAAAAGATGCGTGTGCCTAAATTTGCCAAGTGGACTCGTACGATGTCTTTCAAACTCTTTGCTATCGGGTTTTCTGAATACTCTATCTTGGAAGAATATTTTGTCGGAGCATCTTTTAGTTGATCTGCACCTTTCAAAACGTCTAATCCAGTCTGCTTCAGGTAGTCCATGACGGGCCCTGTGCCTATAGAAGATGCGTACATTTGTTTAAAAGAATCTAGGAGATCACTGCGACTCCTCTCTTCTGAAATGCTGGCCATAACCCCATAGTTATCAAGGTCTCCTACGGAGGCAATTGGTATACCGGTCAGCGTTAAAGCGCGCGGTAAACCGCGCCCAAAGTTTACGCCGGTCAAGACATTTCCTTTTTCTGGATCCAGATCGCGAATTGTTCGCCCGAGCCAGCCCTCGTTTCCTATCTTATCTGGTTCGCAGGTATGCCATATATCCATGCCACGGAAATGAGATCGACTTGAGTTAGGGTAGCCTATGCCTTGTACGATAGCCACGTTGCCATTGTCGTATAGCTCTTTGAGTGGGCCTAAACTTGGGTGGAACCCCAGCGTATCATTGAGGGGCAACGTCTCGTTTTCAGGGATGAACACCTTTCGTCTGCTATCGTAGTAGACGGGGTTTGTGTAAGGAATGATGGTGTTCATAAAGTCGTTGCCGCCAGTGAGCTGGACAACCACGAGTACCGGCGCCTTTGCGGTTGATTCCATACGCTATGTTCTCCTAAGTCAGTTCGCTGTGTTAGGCGAATTGGTATTCGGGGGAGGCTGCTATGATTTGCAGCATCCTATGTACACTTTCAGGGCCGTGGTTTATGCTTTCTTCGGAATTAAAATCGAGGCCTCCACTTACCTTCGCACAATCCAGTAATGCAGCGTAGGTTTTTGAACTAACCTCCAATGAGCCAAGGATGTCGAGCGATTTTTCTACGAATCTCTCAGGTGAAAGCGGCTCGTCGTCCTTTCGTAAATCGGTGATGATCTCTTGGATGCCTGGAGCGGATGGGTTGGCCATTTCCCTAACGGCGAAATCTACCCGCTCATTCAAGGCGCCGCCATCGATCCATTCTTTACCGGTGTGCCAGCCCTCGACTGTTGGGGGATTGTACAATTGCTGTCCCATTAAAGTTGCGGCTGTATCTAAGTCTAGGAGTTGAGGGCTTGGGAACCGATGGGTGCCAGTTAGCTTGATGGTTCCAGCGACCAGTTCGGCGGGGCTCTTGATTCTCTCGAACCGGGATGTTTTGAAAAATTCTGAGTTGAAGAGTACTCGCAGTATTGATCGGATCTCCCCACTGGATTCGAAGTAGGCGTTAACGAGGGTGTCTACGGCTTCCGGATCTTGAGGTGGAGTTGTGCCCCACGCAGGAACTTGTGGTTCGTCTGAAACAAAGAAATTATAAAGATGTCGGCACACAAATCGAGCAGTGGCTTCCTGCTTTACGATTATGTCTACAATGTCTTCTCCGGTGAATTGGCCCTCCTCGTTGAGGAATGTATTGACACTGTCGTCATGGTCGTCGTCTCGGTACAAAAATTCCGTCATGAAATGGCCATTCGGGTAGACAGGGAGGGGTTGTGTAAATGTCCAACCAGTAAAGGCGCGAGAAGCTGTTTTGATGTCTTGTTCAGAGTAATTTCCTACGCCCATCGAGAAGAGCTCTAGCAACTCTCGACCAAAATTTTCATTAGGTTCCTCTCGTCGATTCTCGTTGTTGTCTAGCCAGTAAATTAGGGCTGGGTCTTTGGCCAATTCAACCAAGATAGTTCGCATATCAGAAAGGCCGAAATGTCGGAACATTTCAATTTGCCTGATCATGGAGGGAGGATGCTCACTCTTGCTAAAGCCTGTTGCGAATACATGGTGCCAGAAAAGGGCAATCTTCTCTTCTAGCGGGCGTGGGCTGTTGGCCATACGGAAAAACCATTCGCCAGAGGACATGTATATTGGTTCACCACTAAAATATCGATCTATAAGGTCAGATTCAAACGCTGGAGCCGTTTCAGGATTCAGAATATCTTCTACTACGGCCTCGTAGCCCCGGACGACAAATGCGTCCAGTTCGGAGGGAGTTGTGCCAAAGCCCGCGCGCCGCATCAAATGGGCTAGGTCTGATCGTTCATTGGCGGCAATTTTAGTAGCTAACTTGTTCAACCGTGTCTCACCTGGGAGTCAACGCTGTCAGTGTCTACCCTGTACGATATCTCAGGTATTAGCTGGAGTTTACGGTTGGTTGTGGTGTCTGTCAATCACCAAAGCAAACGTGCCGGTTGTGCGGTTTGGTGAGAGCAACTATCTAGATAAAGGGTGCTTAACTTACCCGCTCTGCTTTGTGTCGAATTGCTCTACCACTGACAGCAGATCACCATTCCCGTCTGCCAAATGGTCTGAAGTAGCTACAGAGTCGCGGAGTTGGATGCTTTAGGCAGACAAACTGGGTGAAGGGAACTGAGCTAGCTAACTTCTTCCCATTTGTGCCGAAAGTGCTTTGCACCCCGATAAAGAGGGTACCCTACTATGGCCCCGATTATAAGAAAGCCTAGGGTAACGAGTTGAGTAGTGGCACTGACCACAATCACGGTCAAACCCAGTGTTATAGCTACACACCACAGGTATAAGGTAACCTGCATCATGATGGATATATATTTGTTTCTCACTTTGCGGCTCCTACTGGCTTTAAGTGCCCTTGCCTAGTTGCTCCCATGCTGTCGATTGGGATACTCAGGTGGAACGGTTACGGATTCTATCACATGAGGTGTCGTAGTCAACTTTTGCAGGGACGAGTCGATCTGTGGTCTCTGTCTAAACCTTCGATGATCTCAGATATGACGTGCAACTCGGCGTTATAGAACGGTCGCCAGTTAGCGGTGACAAACAAAACAACACAACACGGGAGGATGCCCATCTCCGTTGAACCAAACCCGTGAGAAGGCTGTCACTGATTGATCTGTGAATGTAAGTCTGGTCCGTCTCTTAGGGGGGTTTCCATACTCAGTATGCCTAGGAATTTTTCTACCTGTGACTAGTTATCTATGGGAATCCGTCTCCGTTGATTAGAAGCGGGTGGGCTTGATGCTGTATCGGTGTGGGATCGTTGAGTAGACATGTCAAACGGCCATTAATACAATACCTACACTATTTCGGTTATTGAGACCCAGGTTTAGGCTTGGAAGCCTACCAAAAAACTAACAGTAGGGGGCACTCTATGAAGAAAAACCAACCGTTACCTGAGTCGAAGGTGCCTGATATCCCACAAAAGATCTTGTTGGGTCCAGGTCCCAGCATGGTAAGTCAGCGTGTTCTTAAGGCAATGATGGCTCCAATGCTTGGCTATTTGGATGCCGATTTTCTGGACGTTATAGACGAAGTTTCCAGCCTACTTAGCCGTGTTTTCCAGACCGATGAAAGTTTGACATTAGCTCTTTCCGGCACCGGTTCGGCTGGGATGGAAGCTGGCCTCACCAGTTTACTTGAGCCGAACGATACTGTTGTCATGTGTGTTTATGGGTTTTTTTGTGAGCGTATGGTTGAAATGGCTGAACGTGTTGGTGCTAATGTCTTCCCTGTTCGTTCTGAATGGGGGAAACCATTTCCGGCAGAACTTTTAGAAAAAGAATTGGCGAAGCATTCCAATGTCAAAATGGTAACCGCAGTCCACGCTGAAACATCAGTTGGTATTAGACAACCACTCGAAGATATCTCCAGGCTGGCGAGTGAGCATGGGGCTCTGTTTATGGTTGATGCTGTCACCTCCTTGGGAGGAAGTGAGGTAGCTGTTGATCGATGGGGGATCGATTATTGCTATTCGGCTTCTCAGAAATGTCTTGGGTGTCCGCCTGGACTGTCTCCAGTGGCGTTGAGCCAACGCGCGAAAAATGTGATTAATCAGCGTGGGAAAAGGTCCACTTCTTGGTATTTGGATGTTGGGCTAATAGCAAATTATTGGGAGAACCATGTTTACCATCACACTACGCCCGTTACGATGATCCTCGGTCTTCGAGAAGGCCTAAGGGTAGTTTTGGAAGAGGGCTTAGATAGTCGCCATACCCGCCACGCACGAAATGGAGCTGCGCTTAGAGCAGGATTAGAGGGATTGGGGTTAGATCTTGTTTCACCCGAAGGTTACCGTTTAAATCAGATTACACCGGTGTGGATACCTGAAGGCATAGACGATAACTTGGTTCGAGAAACCCTCCTACGCGATCATAATATTGAGGTTGGACGAGGCTTAGGTCAATTCGCAGGTAAGGTGTGGCGAATTGGTCTCATGGGGGAGTCAAGCAGGTCGGAATATGTACTGGCCCTTCTTGCAGCCCTAGAGCATATTTTGCCTAGTGTAGGTTACGAAACCCCCATGGGAGCCGGTGTCACAGCTGCTAACCGTGCATTGAGCGAATGGGTGTCAGAATAATTTACAGATTTTCAACCCAGCAGGGGTAATTACTATTAGCCAGTTAGCGGGCTTCGACGGCGCAACGGATGCCCATGAACAAATGATTTTGCAAAGGCTGTTAGGTTGAAGAATATACCTATAATATTCCCGATCGGATTGATATTTATCTTGGCGGCAACATTTTTTACAGGTGCCTATGCCGTGTCTGAGGATGCACTGAATTCACAAGATATCATGGCAAATGAGGCCAGTAGGGCATTCTCAAAGCGGGGCTATTTTGCGCAAGGTCAGACTGGTTCGGGTCCATTTTTTTGGTACCAAGATATGGCTATTTTCATTTGTCCATTGCACTGAGCGAAGGATTCCAGTTGGTACAGTAAAATCACCTCCACTGATTGGGTATGTGATTCCTTTACTATTCTGTGATCGGAGGTAATAATGGGTCGTTTTCAAGGTAAGGTTGCAGTTGTTACAGGTGCTGCTACGGGTATCGGTTTGGGCATTGCACTTCGGCTAGGTAAAGAAGGGGCCCGAATTCTCGTAGTTGATATCGATCGAACAATTGGTGAGCAGGCAATAGATGAACTAGCGAAATGGGAAGTCGATGCACGACTTGAGGTAGGTGACGTTGGAGACGAAAATTTAGCGCACAGTGTTGCTGAGCAAGCGATTACGACATGGGGACAGATAGATATTCTTATCAACAATGCTGGGATTGCCGGGGAAACCGCTGATATCTGGGCAACATCACCAAACGAAATGGAACGTGTCTATCGATGTAACCTGCGCGGGCCTTTTCTATTATGTCGTTCGATCATACCGCACATGTTAAAAAGGAATTTCGGTAGGATAGTCAATATTGCTTCCATTGCCGGCAAAGAAGGTAATCCTCGGATGGTGCCTTATTCGGCTACAAAGGCTGCGGTTATTGGCCTCACTAAGTCTGTTGGGAAAGAGTTGGCAACGACGGGAATCAGGGTAAATTGTGTCACCCCCGCTGTAGTAAGGACTCGCATACTCGATCAAATTGCGCCTAAACAAGTTGACTATATGATCGAGCGTATACCAATGAAACGGACAGGCTTCATTGAAGAAATTGCGGCTCTGGCGACTTGGCTGGCCTCCGAGGAGTGTTCTTTTAGCACTGGAGGCGTTTTTGATATTAGTGGTGGCCGTGCCACTTATTAAGGCTGCAGAAGTATGATCGGTTTCTTCTGTAGCCCAACTGGTTTAAAACGTGGCGGAAGACCTATCGTCGATCTTGCTGAGATTCATGTAGGCAACATTTTGGAATGGAATTGATTGGTTTTGAGACGAAACAAACACATTGATGAGGATATTCGATGAAGAAATTGATCCTACATTCAAAGAAAGAGCCACTCCTAATTAAATGTGCTCCTGCGCTGATACATTGCATGCCAGCAACTCGCGTTTCTGAAGAATAAGTGACCGAGCCAATTATCGATACAAATCTATCTTACTGACTTAGAATTCAATCTCAGTAACATCGAAACTCGGGAGCCACATTAGCTAAGCACAACGGGACTAGGTGGTGTGGATGATTTAGCGGACCACAGGATTTTCTGCAGTATCAGTGTACTACCTAAGCCGCAGCGTTGCCGCGACGTCCACGTAGACGATTGAATATCCTGCCTAAGTCACCATTTTCCCAGACCACAAGCGTCTGTGTTGCAATCCCGATTGAACTGTAAGTCCCTGCTACCACGCCGATCAAAAGGACCCACAAGAAGACTCGGATAGTTGGTCCCCCGAACAAAAGTAATGCTAATAGTGTGAAAAGGAGTGTCAGACTGGTGTTCAATGAACGACCAATTGTCTCAGCAATACTACTGTTTGTGTTCTCAACAAATGTGCGGTTTGGATAGAGTAAAACGTTTTCTCGTAACCGGTCGAATACGACAATCGTGTCATTTACACTGTATCCGATTACCGTCAGCAGAGCGATCAGGAACATCGTATTGACCTCGATATCGGCCAGTTCGCCCAATATAGCGAATATCCCGATGACAACTACAGCGTCGTGGATCAAAGCTAGAATAGCGGCCGTGCCGTAACGAAATGGATTGGGGACATTTCGGAAAGCCCACCACAGGTAAATGAAAATGCCAACCGATGCTGCCAGTACTGCCCAGAATGCGTTGATAACCGTTTCTTGAGCTACCACCGGTGATACTAAGTCAAAGGATAACTCTTTTGATCCTGAAGGCGAAAGTTTAGCTCCTATGCTCTCAACCAGTAAGTCTTTCGAATCTTCATCTAGCTCTCTAGTACGGATGAAAAAATTGTTTTCCTCAAGCTTTTGTACAGTCGCGTCGGGATGTCCGAGGTTTGTAAGACTGAGTCGCAGTTCATCTTGGTTTACCGGGTCGTCGAACTGGATTGTTATAGTGGAGCCGCCGTTAAAATCGATACCTGGCCTAAGCCCCGGCGCTATGATCAGGAACACGATTCCAGGAGCTATCACTAGTAGAGATAGTAGGAAGAACCAGCCTCTATATTTTACGAAGTTCAAATATAAACTCCTCTGTCCTCAGGAGGTTTCATCTCTGAGTAGAATCTGCGGAAGCTCGGAACCTTTCGCCGGAACAAACCAATTGAGCTTTCGGCTCAGTCTGGTGGCTGCTGCAAGCCTCAGCAAAGTCCTAGTTACGGTGATTGCTGAGAACATACTAACAGATACGCCAATGGCTAAGGTGATTGCGAATCCCTGGACAATCGTTGCTCCGAGGGTGTCTGCGAACCAGAACAGGATACCGCATGTTATCAGGGTCGAAACGTTGCTGTCTCGAATCGCGGGCCACGCACGATTGAATCCAATGTTTATGGAAGAAAGCAGAGTCCTTCCCTGCCTCAGCTCATCCTTCATTCGCTCGAATATTAGTATGTTTGCGTCGACGGCCATACCGATGGAAAGGATAGCTGCTGCTACACCAGAGAGTGTCAGTGTTACCGGAAGGAGTTTGAAAATCGAGAGGACGAATGCCGCGTAGAAAATCAAGGCGATGGCTGCCAAAAAACCAGGTACTCGGTAGTAAAGTGTCATGAAGATTAGGACAAGTGTGAGGCCTACCATGCCGGCAACAACACTCTTAGCCAGGGAATCTGCCCCTAGAATTGCGTCCACGTTTCGTTCTTGGATCAACTCGATAGGCAACGGTAGTCGTCCCGCTTCCAATAGAAGGGCCATGTCCCGTACTCTCTCTAGTGTGAATTCTCGGCCCTGTATGTATGCTGCTCCACCCGTTATAGCTGATTGTACGGTAGGAGCAATGAGTTCCTCTTCGTCTAGGATGATTGCTAACAGATCTGATGTTCCGGCGATGCGGGTCGTGACTTGACCGAACTTCCTTGTTCCCTCGCTGTTGAACTCTATATTAACGATAGGGGTACCAGATCCTTGGTGTTGACCTGGATAAGCCCTAGCTAGATCGTCGCCCGTAAGCCCGATGCTTTCATCTACCTTCCCGGCAATTTCTCCGAGTACGATTGTTGGTTCCGCACCAAATTCTTCGAGGAAATCGTCAATTGTTCCATTAGCAAATGAGCCAGGTGGCAGTACGATATAGTAAGTAGAACTTAGTCCAACACGCTCGATTAGGGGTGATGATCCTATTGGTATGACCCCGAACTCTGTCTGTACAAAGCTGGTATATGGAACAAGAATTTCTTTAAGAGTATCTCCCTCTGGAGTGATCGTTAGTAGGCTTGGGTATAAGTCGCCCGTGCCAGCTAAGGGGGCTAGGCTATTACCCAATCTGGTTACCAATTCTTGGAACACGTCAGCGGCTGTTGGTGTGAAAGTAACCGCAAGTAGTGGTGTTGTCGTAACGGTTTGGTTTAGTAGAATCGGTGGAAGGGTTAGTGTGGAAGTGGCCGTTGAAGTTGCTGCCGATGACATTGGGTCATCTGCAATCGTCGTTGTTGAAGTAACTGGTGTCGAAGTCGCCGTTCCGGTAGTGGCACCGCTGCCGATATCGTTGGCTTCGCTGATCAACCGATCAGCTTCTTTAATGACTGTGGTAATCCTGGCAGCGATGATTTCATCGGGAACAATACCGATGTCTCGTGGAACGTTCAGGGATCTGTGTAGGAATTCGAGTTGCGCGGTTTCTCCGATGAGACTTTTAGCCCTTCCAGGATCACGGATACCCGGCAGTTGGATCAGTAGTCTATCCTCCCCCAAGATCTGGATTATAGGCTCTCCAAGCCCGGATGAATTGACACGTCTTTCTATGATCGTTAGTAAAGCCGCCATCTCATCACTAGTTGGGGGTTCTTCTGATACAGCCTGATAGACCAGGTGGCTACCGCCTTGCAAGTCAAGACCCAGAGTTAATCCCAGCAGGGTATCTTCCCCTCGAGCGAGGCCGCCTATGTTGAAACTCTTCACTCCCAAAACGGCGAAGGAAGTCACCACGAGCAAAACAATTATGATCACTGTCCGATAGTATCTACGCACAGGCATCTCCAGAATTTAAGATTGCTCTAACAAGCTCAAAGGCTTCGTCAGTAGTTGACACTTCACCACTTGCCTGTGCCTCTCTAACTAGCTCTATAAGGTGCCCTATTTGGGGTCCGGGCTCTAATGAAAAGGAGTTCATGATACCAGCGCCACTGATGAGTTTTGGTTCGCTGAGTTCCTTCTTTTGATCATTACGGCTGGCGAGGACATGGCCGATTTTGTTGCAGTGCGCTTGCCAGTCGGCTTGATTTAGACCCGGACCGCGTGCTGCAAGATAATCACTTAGGTTTAGATAAAGAGTATCTAGTGCTGCGTCGCCGAGGTCTCTGCAGTAGCGATACACTGCTTTGGGTGAGGGAAGGTTGGAGCCGTGTGACATTTGACTCGGTCGAAGGTGATGTTCTACAACCTTCACGGCGATCTCAATTGACTTGCGGTTTAGCCGTAATCGATCCAGTATTTTCTCAGTCATTTCTGCTCCCAAGGTATGGTGGCCAAGGAAACGCATTTTCCCCGAAGCTTCTACAGTCTTTGTATTGGGTTTCCCAATATCGTGAAGCAGCCCTATTAGTTTTAGTAGTGTAAGCCTGGTGTGACCGTCTCCAGCCTCATTTGCGAAATGACTGGAGGTTTCAGCCGACCATGGAGTCACATTCACTACGTTGCTAGCGTCTATCCGTCGCTGTGTCAGTAACTCTATCTTATCAACGGTTTCTATTGAGTGGTCTAATACTTTCCAATAGTGCTCTTTCGGTTGTGTAATGTTACGGGCTTTTTCAAGTTCTGGGAATATGTTAGTCAGAAGTCCAAGCCTGTCCAAGAGACGGATAGACTGGGCAGCATTTGGTTCTCTTAGTGTTTTCAGAAGCTCGTCTCTTATCTGTTCCGCGGATACCGACTGAACCAAGTGGGCTTGTTCTCGTATTGTTTTGGCTGTTTGATTATCAATTCTGAACCCCAACTGAGCTGCCAACCTTGGAGCCCGTAATAGTCTCGCAGGGTCCTCCTCGAAGACCTCAGGTGCCGTTGCTTTTATGATTCCGGAGGAGATGTCAGCAGCGCCGCCAAAAGGATCGATCAGCGTGGCCCAAGGTTCGGTCATAATGCTATTTAGGTCTATTGCCATTGCGTCGATCGTGAAATCACGTTTGCTAAGATCAGTGTGGATTCCGTTTGCTGCGTTGCTTATGTCTACATTGAGTAAACTGTTTTCCGCTGTCAGCATTAATCTTGTGGCTTGGTGATTTTTGATTATGGGAACAGCGCGTCCTCCAATTTCAGTGGAGAGTTTGTGTGCGACAAAGAAAGTTTCAACATTCCCTTCGATGGCGACGTCTAAATCTTTGCTTAATCTGCCTAAAAGGGCGTCGCGAACTGCCCCGCCGACTATGTAACCGGTCATTCCTTGGGAACCGAAAAAATGCCCCAAGTGCTTGGCTAAATTCGGGAGTTGGTCGGGGTTCAGCCTTGGGGCCGAATCTGGTTGGTTGAGCTTTATCATAGCTGTTCGGACATCAGGCGTGTCCTGCAGCAGCCCCGATAAGTTCATTTTCGTCTTCTGCCCCCAGCTTGATTAATTGCTCATGTTCTTTAAGGTGATCCAGAAACAAAACCCCATTCAGATGATCAATCTCGTGTTCAAGGGCCTGGGCCAGAAGGCCATCCGCTCTTAACCGCACCACCCGCCAAGTTTCGTCTATTCCTTTAGCCTTGACCCAGATGGACCTCTTGATCATCCCTTTATAACCTGGAACGCTTAGGCAACCTTCTTCGACAAGACGCTCTCCCTCTCGATGTATGATCTCTGGGTTAATGAATACCATAGCATCTTCTGTTTCACTCAGTCGGATTACTATGACCCTGCGTAGGATACCAACTTGGTTCGCGGCCAAACCAACTCCACCGGCGTTGGTCATTGTGTCGATCATATCCCCGATAAGGCGCTCAATGTAGCGGTCGATGCGCTTCACTTTCTTTGCCTTCTGTCTCAGGATCTGATTGGGGAACTCGTATATAGGGAGTATAGACAATTGCGTCCCTGCTTGGATTGTTGTGTTGGCTAGATTCTAGTTGAAGATTATATCCACGCCTGTGGAAGCGTGTAAAGGAAGTTTTATTCCGATTCATCCGATATTTAGGTTTGGATGCGGTTCACGAATCCACTTGAACTGGCGTTCCTGTGATAGAAATCGCGCTTGACACGTACATATGTTCTGCAGTACTATTGTTCTAATACACGGTCAGTAGGGAGGAGGCTCTGGGAGGCGCTTGCGTTCCTATGGAGATGTGACTGACTGGTCCTAAAAACATCCCCAAAGCTCCCCAATGTGATTGAATCCATTGGGATTAGGTGAGTCTGTCGCCTGATTGAATCGGGCTGACTGTGACATCTTCCGGAACTAGCGCCTTCCAAATTCCCTCTCCAAGTGCCCTAAGCCCATAAATATCATAGTGGGGCGGCCGTGAGGGCAGGTGTGCGGTTGCTGACATTCTTCAAGGAGATTCACAAGTTCACTCATTTCTTGGTGTGTTAACTTTTTCCCTGCTCTGATAGCGCCATGGCATGCAATCGAATACGCTGCTCGCATTTGCCAAGTTTCAAAACCTCCTCCTTCAGCCATTCGATCCAACACCTCAGTGAGGCTAAGGGTTGGATCACTCTCAGATAATGATTGCGGAACGCCCCTCACCAGGTATGACTTGTCCCCGAATGGCTCCACTCTGAAACCTATATGTTCTATCAGGCCAGACTGGGCCGACATGAGTTCGTGTTGGTAACTGTCCAACTCCACCATTACAGGTTCCAGGAGACTCTGTACTATTCCGGAATGGGTCTCAGCGTGGGCGCAGACCATCTCAAACAAAACCCGTTCGTGTGCTGCATGTTGGTCGACCAGATACATTCCGGTAGGGCCCTCGGCCACAATGTACGTGGTGTGAATTTGTCCCAAAACTCGCAGGTTATTCAGTACATTAGCAGGCGTGGATGGTATAGATTCGATCGCTGCATTGGGGTTAGGGGTGTGTAAATCAGTGTTTGAATCATGGGATGTGACAGTATTTCCAACACCTAGTGTTGTAAGTTCGTCACCTTTGAAATTAACGGGCCAAAAAGGACGGGATGTTGGAAATGCCGTATTTCTGTTCTGCGTCTCGTTAGGAACGCTGGCTTCTGGTACCGGAAGATGGGAGGTCAGGGTGTATCGTACTACTCGCTGGACTGCTGAAAATATGCTGCTTTCATGTCTAAACTTGACTTCGGCTTTTGTCGGGTGGATGTTAACATCGACTTCTTCCGACGGCACGGTGATGTTGATCACAGCTGTTGGGTAGCGACGCTCTTTCATAAATCCTTGGTACGCTTGCTCTAGCGCGTAACTCAGCATTCGGCTTTGGATCCATCGGCCATTGGTAAAGAAGCTGATGTTGCTCCTGTTAGATTTAGATATCTGTGGTAACCCTATTAAACCGTCTACTGTAACGCTCTCATTGGTCGGGCTGTCATCGGCAATTAAGTCGAGCATTTGGCTTGACGTTTTCCTGCCATAGACGTTTGACGCTGCTTCCCGTAAATTGCCGGATCCGGTACTTGCCAAAGCCTCTTTCTCATCTACTACTAATCGAAATCGGGTTGTTGAATATGCGAGCGCGTACCGGCTGACGATTGTGTGGATGCGTGAAATCTCTGTCGCTCGTGTCCGCATAAATCTCCGCCGTGCCGGGAAATTTCTGAATAGTTGTCGTACCAATACCACCGTTCCAGTCTTTGCACCTGCGGGGTTTACGGATGTGACTTTGCCGTCGAGAAGCTCTATCCGAACACCCATCGGTGCATCACCTGCTTTGGTTACCATGGAAAGCCTAGATACGGCTGCTATCGAAGGAAGAGCTTCGCCTCGGAATCCGAGAGTTCGAATAGAGTCCAGGTCCCGGGCTACACTGAGTTTGCTGGTAGCGTACCGCTCAAAAGCCAGTGCAACCTCGTTCGAGCCGATACCGTGCCCGTTATCGACTACGCGGATCGATTGTGTGCCGTCACCCTGGACTTCCACGGAAATCTCAGTGGATCCAGCATCAAGTGCGTTCTCGATGAGTTCTTTCACTACAGACGCCGGACGGTCGATGACTTCACCAGCAGCAATGATCGAAGAAACGTCTGGGTCAAGGAGGCGAATTGGCATATCTATTTGCTAATATGTAGGTATATGGTACCCATAGTTTGCACAATCGTAGCAGGAAATACCTTCTCACGCAGGATTATATTAAACTGTATTTTAGAAAACTCCGCTGCAATATTTTCAAATACAAACTCAACTTTTGAAGCTAGACTCCAGAGGTGAATGCGGTGAAAGATTGGCCGACACTTAGGGATGTGATCGATACACAAAACCGAATAGCGCCGCATGTGTTTCGAACACCGCTTCATCGCTATGGGACGTTAGATACATTGATAGGCGCCGAAGTTTACGTCAAGCACGAGAATCAACAGGTATTAGGCTCCTTCAAGGTACGTGGAGCAGTCAACGTAATTTCGCGCTTGTCCCAAGAAAGGATTGACCGAGGCGTTATCGCAGCCTCTACAGGTAACTTTGGTCAAGGTATTGCTTACGCGGCCCGGATCTTCGGTGCCGATTCTCATATTGTCGTTCCCACAGACGTGAACGCAGGTAAAAGAGAATCGATGGAATTACTCGGTGCGAATATGGTTCTACACGGTATCAATTTCGATGAATCGAAAGAGCATGCAGAATGGCTCTCAAAGGAAAAAAATTACACCTACATACACTCGGCCACCGAACCTGGCTTAACTGCAGGTACCGGTACCTACACCCTTGAGATAATCGAAGATCTGCCCGATGTCGATGTCATCATCGTCCCAGTGGGTGGAGGCAGTGGTGCAAGTGGCGCCGCTATTGTCGCAAAGAACCTTGATCCGAGGATACAGGTAATAGGTGTTCAATCAGAGGCAGCGCCTGGTGCTTATCAGTCTTGGAAGGTAGGGAAGATAGTGGAGGCACCAAATCAGACCGTAGCCGAGGGCTTGGCTACCGGGGGAGGATATGAGTTCACTCAAGACATCCTAAGGGATCTCCTTGACGATTTCATTCTTGTCTCAGAAGATGAACTCAAAGAAGCAGTAGTGTTGTACTTGGAAAAAACTCACAATCTCATAGAACATGCGGGTGCATCCCCTCTTGCCGCGGCTCTAAAGATAAAAGGACGACTTCGAAATTTGAAGGTCGCTCTTGTTGCTTCAGGCGGGAACATTTCATTGCAGCAGATCAAAGATGTGCTGGTACGCTAGCCTAGTTGCAGGCATTGATCCAGATTTGATTTTGAGAACGATACTTCTGGGTGTGAGTGGCTGGAAAAGCCTAGATGCCGATTAAGTCAGATCGATTTAAATCGGTGTATGCCCGGAGATATCTTTCTCCATGAGCCTAGCAAGTCCCTGATTGATATTTTTTGCTATGCCAGGGCCCTGGTACACCATGCCAGTGTAGAGTTGCACAGTGGTCGCTCCGGATTGTAGCGCTAGCCAGGCGTCCTCCGCAGTGGAGATGCCGCCGCAGGCATTGATCGACATATTATCCGCTACTTCAGCCTTGATGTCGGATACCATGCGTATCATCGCATCAAAGACTAACTTACCGCTCAATCCGCCTGAACC